>CAYGHB010000001.1:0-3350 GCA_964349375.1 uncultured Syntrophomonadaceae bacterium
GCAGTCTTGGAGGAACCAGCAGATGAAGCGCATCGCCGTCCTTGCTTCCGGGCAGGGAACCAATCTTCAGGCGATTATCGATGCCACCGAACGTAATGAGTTCTCCGGTCAAGTTGTGCTTGTAATCAGCGATCGTATTGATGCTTTTGCATTAAAGAGGGCCGAAACCCATCGGATTAAGGCGCTATTTGTCGATCCTGCTGCTTTCAGCGGACGCGAAAATTATGACCGCGCTGTGGTTACCAAACTAAGAGAAGCTGAAGTAGATCTGGTCGTGCTGGCCGGTTTTATGCGTCTGCTATCTTCATATTTTGTTGATGCTTACCCTTCAAAGATAATGAATATACATCCTTCGCTGCTCCCGGCTTTTCCCGGTACTGATGCTATAAGGCAGGCTTTTGATTACGGCGTGAAGGTAACGGGGTGCACCGTTCATTTCGTAGATCGGGGCCTGGACAGCGGCCCGGTTATTTTACAGGAAACAGTGCCGGTAATACAGCAGGAGACCATAGTCACACTCGAGCAGCGGATTCATGCTGCTGAACATCGTGTTTACCCCACGGCGATTGATCTATTTTGTCAAGATAAGCTACGAGTTGAAGGAAGAAGGTGCTATATTGTCGACCAATAAAAAGAGAGCCCTGATCAGTGTCTCTGATAAACGGGGAGTAACTGAATTGGCCGGCGAACTTGTTGCGCTCGGGTTTGAACTTTTATCGACCGGAGGGACAGCAAGAGCGCTCAAAGACGCGGGCATCGCTGTTACCAGGGTTTCGGAGGTAACCGGCTTTCCGGAGATCCTCCAGGGCCGGGTTAAGACCCTGCACCCCAAAATCCACGGAGCTATTTTAGCACAGACGGCAATAAAAGAACAGCTGCAGGATCTGGATCACCATGGCATTATCCCGATTGAGTTGGTGGTGGTCAACCTCTATCCTTTTGAGCAGACGATTAGCAGGGAAGGCTTCATGCATCAAGAAGCTGTTGAGAATATTGATATCGGCGGACCGACAATGATCAGGGCGGCGGCAAAAAACCATCACTATGTAGCTGTAGTGGTCAACCCCGACCGCTACGAAGAACTGGTCAGGGAACTAAAGGAAAAGGGCCAGGTAAGCGCAGCAACCAGGATAGAACTTGCGGCCGAGGCCTTTGCCCATACTGCCTGTTACGATGCGGCGATTGCCGCTTATTTTAACGACCTGCCCGACCCTTCAGCTTCAACGTTTCCACGCCAACTCAGCATCGGTTTAAATAAAGTTCAGGATTTACGTTACGGTGAAAACCCGCAGCAGCAAGCTGCTTTTTACACTCCCTCAGGTTTGGGGTCCGGACTGGCGGCAGCAATACAGCTAAAGGGTAAGGAACTCTCATTTAACAATATTAATGACCTCGGCGCTGCCTGGGATTTAGCTGCTGAATTTGAAAAGCCGACTGTCGTTGCCGTAAAACATGCCAACCCCTGCGGAGTAGGTTCGGCTGACCTGATCAGCGATGCTTACCGCCTGGCCTATGAGGCCGATCCAGTTTCGATCTTTGGCGGCGTGCTGGCGGCGAATACGATGATTGACGGCGCTGCGGCGCAAATGATGTTGGAAATTTTCCTTGAAGTGATTGCTGCCCCGCAGTTTACCGATGAAGCGCTGGCGGTGCTCAGCGAAAAAAAAGATTTGCGTGTGCTGCAGATCCCACAGTTAAAAGATAATCATACCTCAAGAGAGATTAAAGTAGCCGCCGGAGCAGTTTTGGTTCAGACAGTTGACCGGGAGCCGGTTAATGTCAGGGCGGGTATGGTAGTGAGCAAACGGAAACCTACAGATCAGGAGTGGCTCAGCCTGGAGTTTGCCCAGAAAGTGGTTAAGCATGTTAAATCCAATGCCATTGTTATCGCAAAAGGAGAACAAACCGTAGGGATCGGCGCCGGTCAGATGAACAGGATCGGAGCGGCTAAAATAGCGATCGAACAGGGCGGGGATCAGGTCAAAGGCGCTGTTTTAGGTTCGGATGCCTTTTTCCCTTTTCCCGATGTAGTGGAAGAAGCGGCAAAAGCCGGTGTGACCGCTATTGTTCAACCGGGAGGTTCCCTAAAAGACAAAGAGTCGGTCGAACTTTGCGATCGTTTTGGGGTGGCTATGGTCTTCACAGGCAGGCGTTATTTCAAACACTGATCAAAATGCATTCCTGTCAAGTGGTACCACGATGAAAAAAGCCGGGAAGGATGATAAAAATGCGGGTATTGATCGTAGGCGGCGGAGGCAGAGAGCATGCTCTGGCCTGGAAATTGGCCGGGAGCCCAATGCTCGAAAAACTTTTTTGCACCCCCGGCAATCCCGGCACCGCCAGGGTTGCGGAGAATGTTGCGCTTGAAGTTGAAGATCTGGAGGGTATAACCGGCTGGGCTGTGCGGGAAAAAATTGATCTGGTTGTAATCGGCCCCGAAGCGCCGCTTGTTCTTGGCCTGGCCGACAGTTTGAGATTACAGGGAATTAAGGTATTTGGTCCGGGCAAAGATGGCGCGCAGCTTGAAGGCAGCAAAGTCTGGGCCAAACGGAAGATGAAAAAGTGGGGTATCCCGACGGCTGAATTTGCCGTTTTCGATGATTTTGACGAAGCCCGGCACCATCTATCCCGCTTTTACGGCGGTCCGGTGGTAATCAAAGCTGACGGCCTGGCCGCCGGTAAGGGGGTTATTGTGGCCTCCGGACCGGCAGAGGCCGAGCAGGCGCTCTACGATATCCTGATCGAAAAAACCTTTGGCGATGCCGGTGACCGGGTGATTATCGAACAGTGCCTGAGCGGAGAAGAGGTTTCTGTCCTGGCCATCTGTGACGGTAAAGATTTAATCATTTTACCTTCTGCCCAGGATCACAAGGCGATCGGCGAAAAAGATAGCGGCCCGAATACGGGCGGCATGGGGGCATATTCACCGGCGCCTATCTATACAGAGGATCTGGCCCACAAAACCAGGGAGGAAGTATTTTTACCCCTTTTGAAAGGTTTTCGTGATGAGCAGATAGACTTTCGCGGCGTGCTTTACGCTGGTTTAATGATCTCAGAGGACAGTTTCAACGTATTGGAATTCAATGTCCGCTTCGGCGATCCCGAAACACAGGCTATAATACCGCGTCTAAAATCTGATTTGTTGCCAATCCTAAGCGAGGCGGCTGACGGCCACTTTAAGGAGCCTGCAGTCGAGTGGCTGGCAGATCCGGCGGTGTGCGTGGTGATGGCCTCGAAAGGTTACCCCGGGCGTTATGAAAAGGGTTTTCAGATTAGCGGTATTGATCAGGCTGAAGAGTCCGGAGGCGGTAAAGTTGCCATCTTCCAGGCCGGCACTGCCACCAAAAACG
>CAYGHB010000001.1:3450-5443 GCA_964349375.1 uncultured Syntrophomonadaceae bacterium
TTGTAGATAACGTGATCATGGGGATGGTAATCCAGGCCGGCTCCGGCCAGATTCCCTCCCGGCAGGCTACTTTTAAAGCAGGCATGCCGGCTACAGTCCCATCCGAGACTATTAACAAAGTATGCGCATCCGGCTTAAGGGCGGCCAACCAGGGCGATTTCATGATCCGCTGCGGCGAAGCCAGGGTGGTTGTCGCCGGCGGCATGGAAAATATGAGCGCAGTGCCCTATTTTTTGCCGAAAGCAAGAGAAGGGTATCGCATGGGCGATGCTCAGCTGATTGACGGAATGGTTCACGACGGTCTATGGTGCCCCTTTCACCAGGTCCATATGGGCGTTCACGGCAGCGCAGTCCCGGCGGAAGAGGGAATAACAAGAGAGCAGATGGATCGCTTCGCCCTGCGCAGCCATCAGTTGGCTGTTCAGGCAGAAAAAAATGGTTTGCTGGGCGAAGAAATAATAGCGGTTGCTGTGCCGCAGCGTAAAGGTGATCCGTTGGTCATCGATCGCGACGAGCTGCCCCGGGCCGATACCAGCTACGAAAAACTTTCCAAGCTGCCGCCTGCTTTTGAGAAGGAGGGGCTGATCACAGCCGGAAACGCACCGGCGATTAGCGACGGCGCTGCGGCGCTTGTATTGGCGGCAGATGACGTTGCGGAAGAAATGCAGTTAGAGCCGCTGGCTGAGATCGTGGCCCAGGGCGCTGTTTCGCTTGAGCCCCGCTACATTGCCACAGTGCCTTTCCACGCTGCGGAGCTGGCCCTTAAGAAAGCGGGGCTTAAAGCGGATGATTTAAAGCTGATAGAGGTAAACGAAGCTTTTGCGGCCGTAGCCCTGACCTGTATCAAACTCGGGAACTGGAACGAAGAGATTGTTAATGTTAACGGCGGCGCTGTTGCGCTTGGCCACCCGATTGGGGCCAGCGGCGCCCGGATTCTGATCACACTGATTGCTGAGTTGCGCCGGCGCGGAGGCGGATACGGTTTAGCGACAATCTGCAGCGGAGCAGCCCAGGGCGAAGCAGTGATTGTTAAAGTATAGCTATTTAAAGGAGCACAGCCCTTGAAGTTAGTTTTATCAGCAGAGCACTTAAAACGCCAGGAAGAATTCAGGCTATTCGCCGATTCAGAACTTGATCTGGGCGGACAGTTTCCCCATCAAAACCTTAAAAAAGCCGGAGAGCGCGGCTATATGGGGCTGCCGATACCAGAAGAGTGGGGTGGGCAAGGCGAAGATTTCCTGACCTACATCCTGATGCTCGAAGAGGTATCCCGCGTTTGTGCTTCCACCGGCGTAATCTTATCGGTTCACACCTCGGTCGGTACTTTTCCCCTGCTTTACTATGGCTCGGAGGAACAGAAGAAAAGGTTTTTACCCGCTCTGGCAAGCGGCAAGCTGCTTGGCGCTTTTGCCCTGACTGAAACCGGTGCCGGTTCTGATGCGGCAGCGCTGGTCACCACAGCAACAGCGTTTGACGGAGGATATTTACTGAACGGCAGCAAGTTATTCATAACCGGAGGCGGAGAAGCCGATCTGTTCACTGTTTTTGCTACTGTTGATCGTAATTTGGGCCGTAAAGGGATTACCGCCTTTTTGGTTGAAAAGGGCCGTCCCGGTTTTACCGCCGGACCACCGGAAATTAAAATGGGTCTAAACCGTTCCCATACTGCCGAGATTATGATGGAGGATCTTTTTGTCCCGGCGTCGAACAGGTTGGGGGAAGAGAAGGCCGGATTTAGCATTGCCATGTCCTTGCTTGACGGAGGGCGGATTGGCATTGCCGCTCAGGGGCTCGGGTTAGCCAGTGCTGCTTTGGATTACACGATTGATTTTCTGAAGAAAGAAGAGTGCAAAGGCTCAAAAACCAGGCAGTCAGCTTCATTTGTTATTGCCGACCTGGCTGCCAAAACCGAGGCGGCCCGTCTGCTGATCTATAGGGCGGCGCTGGCAAAAGGGAGTGGAAAACGTTGCACCAGGGAAGCATCGATGGCCAA
>CAYGHB010000001.1:5543-10935 GCA_964349375.1 uncultured Syntrophomonadaceae bacterium
AAACCGGGCGCTGAAGAGCGGGATGACAAAGAACAGTTTTCCCGGGAGATCTTCGACAAGATGGGCCGGCTCGGACTGACCGGTATCCCCTGGCCGGAAGAATACGGTGGCGGAGGCTGCGATTTTATCAGCTACGTAATCGCTGTCGAAGAACTGTCCAGGGTTGATGCTTCAACCGGAACAACCTTATCGGCGCATACTTCACTGGCAGGATGGCCAGTCTACAAGTACGGCAACGAAGAACAAAAGAAAAAATATTTAGAGCCGATGGCCTTAGGCGAAAAGCTCGGCGCCTATGCCCTGACTGAGGCAACAGCGGGAACCGACGCCGCCAATCAAAAGACCACGGCAAAGCTTGAAGACGACAGCTACGTGCTTAACGGCAACAAAATATTCATCACCAACGGCGATGAAGCTGAAGTCTATATTGTTTTTGCCGTTACCGACAAAGAGAAAAAGGCAAAAGGGATCAGCGCCTTTATCGTCGAGAAGGGTACGCCCGGTTTTTCTTTCGGCAAGAAAGAACGCAAAATGGGCTTAAGGTCCTCACCCACACTGGAGTTGATCTTTGAAAACTGCCCGGTTCCAAAAGAAAATATGCTCGGCACTGAAGGAGAAGGTTTTAAAATTGCCATGAGCACTCTAGATGGCGGGCGGAATGGCATTGCCGCTCAGGCCGTCGGCATCGCCCAGGGGGCAATGGAAGAAGCGATTAATTACGCCAAAAGCAGGGAACAGTTCGGTCAGCCGATTGCCAACTTCCAGGCTATATCTTTTATGCTGGCCGATATGGGAACCAAAATAGAAGCTGCCCGCCTGTTAACTTACCAGGCAGCTTATCTGGAAAGCGCCGGCCTGCCATATGGCAAGGCTTCGGCAATGGCCAAACTATATGCTGCTGAAATGGCCATGGAAGTAACGACCAACGCGGTTCAGATATTTGGCGGTTACGGCTATACCCGGGATTACCCCGTGGAGCGTTTTATGCGGGATGCCAAGATCACCCAGCTTTACGAAGGAACCAGCGAAGTCCAACGCCTGGTGATCTCCCGTTACCTGCTGTCGTAAGAAATGGCGGCGGCAAGCAAATAGTTAATAATTAAGTTAGTACGCAGCGTACATTTTTGAAAGGGTGTTTAATGTGGCATTGAAAAAACCAGGTTTGATCATGGTTTTTACCGGAGACGGCAAGGGGAAAACCACTGCCGCCGTCGGTCAGGCGCTAAGGGCCCTGGGGCACGGCTACCGGGTCTACATGATTCACTTTATGAAGGGACGCGATTACGGCGAATTTCTCGCCACGGCAAACATGCCGAACCTGACCCTGGTGCGGGCGGGGCGCGATGATTTTGTAAACCGTGATCATCCGGATCAGATCGATATCGATCTGGCCCGCGACGGATTTGCCAAGGCAAAAAAGGCGGTCTTAAGCGGAGAATACGACCTGATTGTTCTGGATGAAATTAACGTTGCCGTGGACTACGGCTTGATCTCCGAAGCAGATCTGTTTCAGCTTCTTGAGCAGAAACCTCAGAATGTAACGGTTATCCTAACCGGTCGCGGCGCTTCGGCGGAGCTTGTAAAACGAGCTGACATGGTCAGCGAGATCCTGGCCATTAAACACCACTACAGCCAGGGAGCAGAATGCTGCCCGGGGATCGAGTATTAAAGGTTTTACCTGGAAAGATTAGATCTACGAGGTGACTCGATGCAGCAGTTAGTCGAAGAACTGCTTAATGGTAACAGGCGGGCTGCAGCTCGCCTGATTACCCTTGTTGAAAATGATGATCGGCAAAAAACAGAACTTCTGCAGGCTATCTACCCACATACGGGCCAAGCCTACGTGGTAGGCATTACCGGTGCGCCCGGCTCAGGAAAAAGTTCGCTGGTGGATAAACTGCTCCAGGAGGCACGGGCAGATGGTTTAAGCGCAGGCGTCATTGCGGTAGATCCAACCAGCCCATTCAGTGGCGGCGCGATCTTGGGCGACCGGATCCGGATGCAGGATCATGCTCTGGATCAGGAGATCTTTATTCGCAGCATGGGCACTAGGGGCAGCTTGGGAGGGCTGTCACGGGCAACGCGAGAAGCGATCCAGGTATTGGACGCTTTCGGTAAAGACCTGATTCTAGTTGAAACTGTCGGGGTGGGGCAGTCGGAAGTTGATATAGTTAAAACTGCCGATAGTACGATCGTGGTGCTTACCCCTGCCGGGGGGGACAGCGTCCAGACCCTGAAAGCGGGGATTATGGAGATAGCGGATCTTTTTGTGATCAATAAAGCTGATTTGCCCGGCATTGAAAGAACGGTTACCGAGATTAACATGATGCTCGATATGAAAAGCGGTGCGCCATGGCGACCGGCGGTTATCCCTACGGTTTCGATCAGGGGCGAGGGAATTGAAGCTCTTTGGTCAGCATTAAAGGAGCACCGCCACTATCTCGAGGAAAGCGGGCACCTGGCTGAAGTGCGCCTTAAGCGAGTGAGGCGGGAACTGACAGAGCAGGTCGAATACCTGGTAAAAAGCCGCATCTGGGAAGAGGTAAAAGAAAAGATCCTCCTAGAAGAGCTTTTTGAAAAAATTGCCCGCCGTGAAAAAGATCCTTACAGTTCGGCCTGCGAGCTGCTGAATTCAATTAAATTTTTTGAACAGAAGAACTGAAGAAGGTGATCTGGTGAAAAATCCTGAGGAAAAGACAACTTTTAATCAACGGCTGAAAAAGTGGCAGGATCAGGTTTCCTCAATGGATAAACGCCCGGGTTCTTTCACTACCATATCCGGTGTGCCGTTAAAACCGCTTTACACGCCACTTGATCTGGAAAAGCTAGATTTTGAGGCAGATTTAGGCTTGCCCGGCAGCTACCCTTACACCAGGGGCGTGCAGGATAATATGTACCGGGGCCGCTACTGGACCATGCGGCAGTTTTCCGGCTTCGGAGATGCTTTCGATTCTAACCGTCGCTACCGTTACTTGCTGGAGCAGGGCCAAACCGGCCTGTCGGTTGCTTTTGATCTGCCCACGATCATGGGTTACGACTCTGATCATGAGCGCTCGCTGGGCGAAGTAGGCCGCTGTGGCGTGGCAATCGATTCATTAGAGGATATGGAAGTTCTATTTAACCAGATTCCTTTAGATCAGGTAACCACATCGATGACAATTAACGGACCGGCCGCAATTCTCTGGTGTATGTACCTGGCTAATGCTCAAAACCAGGGAGTTGGCTTGCACCAGGTAGGCGGCACAATTCAAAATGATATTTTGAAGGAATATATCGCCCAGAAATCATGGATCTTTCCACCCGAGCCTTCGATGCGTCTGATTACTGATATTTTTACTTTTGCTGCTGATCATGTGCCTAAGTGGAATACGATTAGCATTAGCGGTTACCATATCAGGGAAGCGGGATCAACCGCCGTGCAGGAGCTTGCCTTTACCCTTGCCGATGGTTTTGCCTACGTGGAAGCCGGGATTGCCGCCGGCTTGAATGTTGACAGCTTTGCTCCCCGCCTTTCTTTTTTCTTCAACGCTCATCTCGATTTCTTTGAAGAGATCTGCAAATATAGGGCCGCTCGCCGGATCTGGGCCCGCCACCTGAAAGAACGGTACGGCGCCAAAGATCCCCGTTCACTTAAGCTGCGTTTTCACACCCAGACAGCAGGTTGCAGCCTGACTGCCCAGGAGCCTGAAAATAATATCGTGCGCACCACACTTGAAGCTCTGTCGGCCGTTCTCGGCGGAACCCAGTCGTTGCATACCAATTCCATGGATGAAGTTTTAGCGCTACCTACTGAAAAAGCGGTTACCATCGCTCTGCGAACGCAGCAGATCATTGCTCATGAAAGCGGTGTAGCCAATACGATCGATCCGCTGGCCGGTTCTTACTTTGTTGAGGCGCTAACCAGCCAGATGGAGGAAGAAGCAGAAGCATATTTTGAAAAAATCGAGAAGTTTGGCGGAGTCTTAAAAGCGATCGACTGCGGTTTTTTTCAGCAAGAGATCGCCGACTCAGCTTATCTTTTCCAACAAGCGGTAGATAAGCAGGAACGTATTGTCGTTGGCGTCAACCGTTTTAACAGCGAGGATAAACCGCAGATTGAGCTGTTAAAGATCGATCCGACGGTGGAAACAAAACAGGTGGAGAGACTGAAGAGGCTGCGTGAAAAACGAGATAACAACGCGGTCAGCAAAGCTTTGAACGATCTTAATGTTGCGGCGAAGACTAATGAAAACCTGGTCCCTAAAATACTTGCCGCGGTAAAATGCTATGCTACCGGGGGAGAGATTGTTGCTTTGTTAAAAAAAGTTTTTGGCGAGTACAGGGAAAAGCCCTTATTTTAGGCTGGAGGTGGGGGAGTGAACAGTAAAAAGATTCGGGTGCTGGTGGCCAAGCCGGGGCTGGACGGCCACGATCGCGGGGCAAAAGTTGTGGCCAGGGCTTTGCGTGATGCCGGCATGGAAGTTATCTACACCGGTTTACACCAGACTCCCGAGCAGGTTGCCGAAACGGCATTGCAGGAAGATGTTGATGTTGTTGGCTTAAGCATTTTATCGGGTGCCCACATGACCCTGGTTCCAAAGATAAAGAATTTGTTGGTCGAAAACTCGATGAAAGAAGTGCTGCTGGTGGTAGGCGGAATTATTCCCGAAGAAGATGCAACAGCCTTAATCACTGCAGGAGATGCCGACCAGGTTTTTACTCCCGGTGACTCGCTGGATAAGATCTGCGATTATATCAATGGCCGTTTTGCCTAACTGAACAGATAAAATCAGGCGACGCCTTTTTTTCTGCCGTTTTTTTCGTTCGCTTTTCCTTTTCCGGCGGCCGATTTGAGGAAAGTCCAGTTGATAAAATCGGCAACGGCTTCCTTCAGAGGCCTGGCCTGGTAACCAAGCTCGCGCCTGGCTTTTAAAGAACTGAAAGCAGAGCTCTCGAGCAGGGTCTGAAGTGAATAAACGGTGTAACGTGATTTTATTTTAAGCCAGCCAACCAGACCCTGGAAAAGGCCAATGACAAAAATCGCAAAGCGGATCGGTACCTTTAACTTTGGACTATGTGTTCCCGTCGCTTCCTGGGCCATGAGGCAAAGGTTTTCTACTGAAGCCCTGGCGCCGGATAAAATGTAGATTTCCCCCTTTATTCCTTTATCACGGGCCAGCATTAAGCCGCGGGCCACATCGCGTACATCTACGAAATCGTAAGCCCCATCTACCAGGATGTCCGGCTTGTTGTTAGCAAAGGATAACAAAGCCTGACCCATTTCGGATCCGGCATAATCATGCAGGCCGATGATACCGCTCGGGCAGGCAATAACAGCGTTCAGACCTTTTCCAGCCAGGTCAAGCACAATCCTGGTCCCTTCAGCTTTGGTCCGATCGTATGAGCCGGGAGG
>CAYGHB010000001.1:11035-27238 GCA_964349375.1 uncultured Syntrophomonadaceae bacterium
GGTCAAGCACAATCCTGGTCCCTTCAGCTTTGGTCCGATCGTATGAGCCGGGAGGGCCGTCCAGGGCCAGCGGGGTTGTTTCGTCAACAACAACATCAGGCAGCTCGCGCCTGAAGGCATGGACTGAACTGACATGAACAAAACGCCTGATCTTACTTTCCAGGGCAACTTCGGCTACGTTACGCGTACCTTCAACATTGACCTGTCTCATCAATGCTTCCATACCCGGCCTGATCGCAATAATCCCGGCCAGGTGAAAAACAGTATCCACCCCATCCATGGCCCGTTTCATCAGATCACGGTCAAGCACATCACCTACAATCACTTCGATCAGCATGCCCTGCAATGAATTTAAAGGCTCCCCGGGATAGACAAGAGCTCGCACTTTTTCTCCCTGAGCAATCAGTTCGCGCACCAGGACATTACCAAGGTGCCCGGCAGCGCCAGTAACTAAAATCATTTTAATTCCTCCGTTTCAGACCATTTAGCAATATTTCAATGCTCTCCTGTAACTTACTACCCCAGTTAACCTGGTCTTGCTCCAGCGACGCTTGTAAAAATAGGCCGCTGGACAACGAGAGCAACAGTTGGCCGGCTATTTCCGGTTCAACATCCTTAATTGTTCCCTCTTCTATGCCGCGCTCGATCAGGCGGGCAAAAGTATCCTGAAAACGACGGTAAGGAGCGATAGTGGCCTGCCTTACCTTCTCGTTTCTATTTGCATGCGTCCACAGCTCCAGAAAAAGCCCCATAAAGTATTGATTGTTTTCAAAAACGGGCTGCATCAAACCGGCCATTTCAAGCAACCCTTCCGGAACATTTTTTGCCTGGTAAGTAACTTCATTAAGGGTTGCTTCCAGGGTATTCAGCCAGGTGTCGATCAGGGCCAGAAAAACTGCTTCCTTGCTCTCAAAGTGGTAGTAAAAAGCTCCTTTGCTCACCCCGGCCCGATTGCAGATCTCGGCAACACCCGTTGATTCGTAACCTTCCCGGGCAAATGAAGTAGTTGCTGCTTCCATAATTGATTTTTTTGTCTGGGCACTGCGCTTGAGATTGTTCATAATCCTCCAAAAACCGACCGGTCGTTATGTTTATGATCTTATTATAGCGAATACATTAACAATGTCAACTAACAATGCCAATTAATAACAAATATCGATGCCGGCGAGCGGTAATACAATTGTTGCTGACTGCCGGATCGATGATCTGCTAGATAACCTGCAAAAAATTGCAAGGTCAAAAAGGAAAAGCTATAAAAAAAAAGAATTATAAAACAAATTGCTGTTACTTTATGTTTTGCCGGCAGTGCATCAATTTATGGTGAGAGCAGGGTAAAAATGGGCGCAACAGAACTAGAACGGCTTAAAATAAAAGTAAAAGAACTGCAAAGCGCAATCGAAAACCACAATTATCGCTATTACGTACTTGACGACCCGGAAATTAGTGATGCCGAATTTGATCAGCTGTTGCGTGAGCTTCAGAATTTGGAAAAGAACTATCCTGAATTGCAGGATCTCGATTCACCTACCAGGCGGGTCGGCTCTAAACCGCTGACTGCTTTTACCACGGTAGAGCATAAGATACCAATGCTTGGTCTCGATAATGCCTTCAATGAAAAGGAAATATTCGAATTTGACCAGCGCACACGACGTCTGCTGCAGGCTGATGTTATTGAGTATTATTGTGAACTGAAAATTGACGGACTCGCTGTATCCCTGCAGTATGAAGGGGGCAAACTGATAAAAGGTTCGACCCGGGGCGATGGGTACAGCGGTGAAGATGTAACCCTTAACTTAAGAACAATCAGGCAGATACCTCTGAAGCTTTCTGAACCCCTGAATCTAGAGGTGCGCGGAGAAGTTTTTATCAGTCGGAACGATTTTGAAGACCTAAACAGGCAGCGTGAGCAGGAAGCGCAACCCCTCTTTGCCAATCCCCGCAACGCTGCTGCCGGATCTTTACGGCAGCTGGATCCGCAACTGACTGCCAGGCGTCCTTTAAAAATATTCATTTACGGACTCGGAGCAAATGATCTGAAACTGGAAACACAGGAGGATATTTTAAATTACCTGGAACAAAAACGCTTTCCCGTAAACGAAATTCGTCAGCGTTGCAACGGTGTAGATGAGGTGTGGTCTTTTTGTTCACGGATGCAAAAAGAAAGGTCCTTTTTACCCTATGATATTGACGGGGTAGTGATTAAAGTAAACGCTGTTGAGTGGCAAAGGGATCTGGGCTTCACCGCGCGCAGTCCCCGCTGGGCCATAGCTTTTAAGTATCCTCCTGAGGAAAAAGAAACAAAGGTGCTCGATATTCAGTTTAATGTCGGGCGCACCGGGGCGATTACACCGGTGGCTATTCTCGAACCGATTAATCTCAGCGGAACAAAAGTACAGCGGGCCAGCCTGCACAACGAAGATTTTGTCAGGGATAAGGGGATCATGATCGGCGATACTGTTGTGGTGCGAAAAGCAGGAGAAATAATTCCGGAAGTGTTGGCAGTGGTTGAGGCTAAACGCAGTGGAAAAGAACTGCCCTTTGAGATGCCGCAAAACTGCCCATCCTGCGGTTCGGAAGCTGTGCGACTGCTTGATGAGGCGGCCAGGCGTTGCCTTAACCCATCCTGTCCTGCTCAGTTAGTGGAAAAAATAGCGCACTTTGCATCCCGTGGGGCCATGGATATCGAGGGCCTTGGACCGGCTGCTGCAATGTTGCTCTTTCAAAATAAAATGGTTAACGATATCGGCGATCTCTATTACTTACAAAGAGAGGTGCTGTCGGCTTTACCGCGAATGGCCGACAAATCAACATCGAACTTACTTGCTGCTATCGATAAAAGCAAAACAAATCCCCTGCGCAGGCTCCTGTATGGGTTAGGAATCAGGCATGTTGGAGATAAGGCCTCCCGCTTGCTGGCTGAACGGTATGGCAGTCTCGATCAGTTAAGCGCCGCGACGGTCGATGAGCTGCAGGAAATCGATGAAATTGGTCCGAAAATAGCAGAAACGGTACTATTGTTTTTCAAAAAACCGGAAACAGATCAGCTGCTGGGAAAGCTCAGAAAAGCCGGAGTCAATTTTACAGAACCAATCACCCTCAATGAAACTGTGGCAAGCTCTTCCATGGCCGGAAAAACCTTTGTTTTTAGCGGCGGGCTTGAAAAATATACACGCGAGCAGGCCGCGGCTTTGATCGAAGAACGGGGCGGTAAAGTCGTCAACTCGGTAAGCAGAAAAACCGATTACCTGGTTCTCGGTTCAGAACCGGGCAATAAGTTGGCCAAGGCTGAAGCGCTTGGTCTAAAGATTATCGAAGAAAAAGAGCTTAAAAAGATGCTGGAGGAAGATTAAGAAGTGGGGTGAAAAAAGATGACAGGCGGTTTTGATCGGCAGGGTAAAACGCTGCATTTTGATATTGATAATTGGCGGTTGCTGCAGGCGATTATCGATTCGCTATCCGATGCGGTATCAGTAGTTGATGAAACTGGAAAGGGCATTATCATCAACCAGGCCTATAAAAGAATTACCGGTATGACAGAAGATCAGGTGTTGCATCAGCCGGCTACCGTTGATATTGCCGAAGGCGAAAGCGTACACCTGAAGGTACTGAAAACCGGGAAAGCGATCAAGGGAGTGCGCATGAAGGTGGGGCCATTGCGTCGCGAGGTTATTGTCAGCTGCGCGCCTTTGTATGTTGAGGGCAAGATCAAGGGCAGCGTAGGAGTGATCCATGATATCTCAGAACTGCGGTTAGTAATGGAAGAGTTGGAACGCACCCGCAGGCTTGTCCGCAAACTGGAGACCAGGTATACGTTCGAGGATATTATCGGTAACAGCAAGGAGCTTCATAAAACAATTGAAAGAGCAAAGCAGGCGGCAGCAACCCCGGTGTCGGTATTGCTGCGGGGCGAATGTGGAACGGGCAAAGAGCTTTTTGCCCACGCTATTCACCATGAAAGCGATCGCAAAGACCAACCTTTTATTCGGGTTAATTGCGCTTCGCTGACGGATACATTACTGGAGAGCGAACTATTTGGTTACGGAGACGGAGCCTTTACCGGCGCTAAGAAAGGCGGGCGCAAAGGTTATTTTGAAGAAGCAACCGGCGGCACTCTTTTTCTTGATGAAATTGGCGCTATGGGCCCTGACGCTCAGGCCCGGCTGCTCAGGGCGCTACAGGAAGGCGAGATCATCAGGGTTGGTGAATCACGAAGCAGGCAGATTGATGTACGCATTATTGCCGCTACAAATGCTGACCTGGAAAAACTTGTCGAAAAGGAACTCTTTCGCAGTGATCTTTATTACCGTCTCAATGTTTTTCCAATCCAGATTCCTCAGCTGGCGGAAATAAAAAGTGACATTCCGCTTCTGGCCAACTATTTTGTATCGCGTTATGCTTTAGAATACGGCCGCAATACGGTTGAGATCGCTCCAGCAGTATTCCAGAAGCTGAAAGCCTATGATTGGCCCGGCAATATCCGGGAGCTGCAGAACGTGATGGCTCGGGCGGTTATAAACTTAGACCGCCGAAATCAGCTGATAACCGAAGAACATTTAGTTATGCCGGCAGCAGCGCACGCAACAGGGCCGGTTAGCATTGAAGAACCACTGGCCGGAAGTCTAAAGGAACTGCACCAGGCCTGGGAAAAGAAAATCATCGAAACGGCCCTCAGCGAAGCGGGCGGAAATAAAGCTGAAGCAGCTAGAACCCTCGATATATCAATTCGCAATCTCTACAATAAACTTCATCAGCACAAAATGATCTAATTTAAAACATGGTATGAAAATTGCGAAATTATATTTCCTGAAAGAGATTATCTGACAGGAGGTCTATTTATGGCCGGCTATCTTTCCAGGATGAAAGAGCAGGAGTTTGAGTCGGTAACCCTCATTCATGACTCCGAAACAGGATTAAAGGCTGCTATTGCCATCCACAACACGAATCGCGGACCTGCGCTTGGTGGAACAAGGATGTGGACTTATCCCGACGAGGCTTCAGCGATCGATGATGTAATGTGCCTGGCCCGCGGCATGAGTTACAAGTCAGCTGCTGCCGAGCTCCCGCTTGGCGGCGGAAAAGGGGTTATTATCGCCGATCCCTGCCTTGATAAAAGTGAGAAATTATTTAAGGCGTACGGCACAGCAGTAGATAGATTCAATGGTCGGTTTATCACCGCTGCAGATATGGGAATTGAAGAATCAGACCTTGACTTAATCAGAAGTGTTACCAATCATGTTGTCGGCGGATCGGAGATTGGCAGTCCGTCACCCTTTACGGCGTACGGGGTCTGGCGCGGTATCAAGGCTTCTGCTCTCGAGGTTTTCGGAAGATCAGATTTAAATGGTTTAAAAATCGCTGTTCAGGGCGTTGGCAGCGTAGGTTATGCTCTCTGTCGACATCTCGCGGAAGAGGGGGCCGAATTAATTGTTGCTGATATCGATGAGCGAAAGGTCGATAAAGCGGTAGCCAATTTTGGCGCAGAAGCGGTTGCCGCAGACCGGATTCTCAGCTGTCAGTGTGATATTTTAGCTCCCTGCGGAGGAGGTGGCGCTGTCAGCAGCGATACCGAACCACTTCTAAACTGCAAAATTATTGCCGGTGCCGCCAATAATGTCCTGCGCGACAATAAAATTGGCAAGCTGCTGAAAGAACGCGGCATTCTTTACGCTCCCGATTATATCATCAATGCCGGCGGCATAATCTTTGTTGAGATGAGGCGGCAGGAGATCCTTGACGAAAATAAAATTCTAGCGCATATTGCGCTGATTGAAGGCAGGTTGCAGGAGATATTCAGCCGCGCCCGTGAAAAAGCGATGCAACCGGAAGTTGTCGCCGATCTCTATGCGGAAGAAAAGTTGGCGGTAAAGTCGGCCTGGGAAAACTGAATATAACTAACGTGCAATATTTTGCAAGCAAACAATTGCGATTTGCAAAATATTGCAAGGGGAGTGGGTAAGGGTGGAACGAACAATCGTTGAATTCAGGTTACACGGCCGGGGTGGACAGGGAATTGTTGTTGCAGCCTCGGTATTTGCAGAAGCGGTCTTTCGTGATGGCCACTACGCCCGTGCCTTTTCGCTGTTCGGCGCAGAAAGAAGGGGGGCACCGGTTACGGCTTTTATCAGGGCCGGTTCGGAGCGTTTGATGCCACGCAGCCGAATTTATAATCCCGACTGTGTGGTGGTCTTTGATGCGACAATTAGTGGAAACACTTTATATGCCGGCCTTAAGGATGAAGGCAAGCTGCTGCTAAATGCCGGACCCGGCTGGCAGGAGACGGTACCACAGGAGCTTTTTGAAAACACAAGTTTCCAGATCTACCAGGTTGATGCCCGTGAAATTGCCTGGAAACACAAACTGGCCATTGGCAGCTTTCCGATGGTTAATACTGTAATGCTGGGAGCGATGGCGAAAGTCAGCGGCCTGGTGTCGATTGATACTTTAATTAAATCAATCAAGCAGCGGGTATCCGCCAGCATTGATGCCAATATTAAAGCAGCAATTGATGGTTATGAAAATGTAGAGGAGGTGGCGGGCTTTGTTACAGGCACCATTTAAAGAAACAGCAGCCTATGCCTGCGGCACGGCAGCAATCTCGGTTAACAAAACCGGCGAATGGCGCTTTCTGACTCCGGAAAGGCAGATCCGCCTGTCACCCTGCCGCCAGGGCTGCCTCCTGCAGGGTGAAGTTCCATCCTGGCTGGATGCAGTAAAAAGGGACCGCTGGGAAGAGGCGTGGCAGATCATGAGCCGCAATAATCCTTTTCCCGCACTTACCGGACATGTCTGCTTCAACCCCTGCCAGGAGAACTGTAACCGTGATCAGCTCGACCAGGGAATTGCGATCCGGGATGTGGAAAAAGCAATCGGTCAGTGGCGGCTCAATAACTACCAACCATCAAAAGCAATCATCGAGGTGCGAAAAAAGATCGCCCTGATCGGATCGGGGCCGGCAGGTTTGAGCTGTGCCTTTTACCTTACGCAGGCGGGTTATGCTGTTACAGTTTTTGAGCGTTCCGCTCATATCGGTGGGATGCTGGCCCTCGGTATTCCCGAATACCGTTTGCCGCGCAAGATCCTGAAAGGGGAACTGGAAATCTTAAGCAGCGAAGGAGTTGTTTTTAAAACTAACAGCAACCTGGGCAGTGACTTTGACCTTAATGATCTTTTCGCAGAATTTGACCAGGTTTTCCTGGCTACCGGCGCCTGGATCCCGAGAATGTCCTCTATTCCGGGTGAAGAAAGTAAGGCTGTTTACAACGCGCTTGATTTTTTAAGTAACTACAACACTGGTGTGCCGCAAACGTTGGGCAGTACTGTCGTTGTTGTCGGTGGTGGAAATGCGGCCATTGACAGTGCCCGCAGTGCTCTACGCGTCAATGGAGTGCACCATGTAACACTCCTTTACCGGCGCAGTCGCTTGGAAATGCCTGCCGATCAGAGCGAAGTGGAGGCTGCCGAAAGGGAAGGGGTCGAACTGATCTTTAATGTTTTGCCGCGCAGCATCGAGCAGGCGGAAGGCTGGGTTAAAGGGGTGACAGTCGATTACAGCCGGACCGATCGAAACGGTTTGCTGGTTGACAGCTCCAACAGTTTCTATAGGGAATGCGATTCAGTAATTATGGCTCTCGGTCAGATCGCGGATTACAGCGCCCTCGGAAATATTAAGAGTGCGAAAGCCATATTTGCCGGAGGCGATCTGACTAGCGGTCCGTCCACCGTTCCGGAAGCTATAAGAGCCGGTCGACTGGCGGCCATGGCCATCCGTTCCGTCTATGAGAATTTACCGGAAGCAGAACTGGAAATTCTAAGCGGAGAAGCAGTTTCCTTCGAAGAGTTGAACCTGGCAGCCAAGGTTAATCTTGAACTGCAGCAGAAAGAGTCTGATCCACAGCGTGAAGCGGAACGCTGCCTCGGTTGCGGAACCTGTAACTCCTGCGGTATTTGTTATCTTTTCTGCCCCGACGTTGCTGTTGATCAGGTAAACGGCAGATTTGAGTTTAACCTCGATTACTGTAAAGGCTGCGGGATTTGTGCCAAAGAGTGCCCTTCACAGGCACTGGTGATGAAAGGGGGCGGTATGTGATGGCTTTTCAAATGATCAGCGGCAGTCAGGCCGCAGCTACAGCAGTGCAGAGGGTCGGAGTCGACCTAGTTGCTGCCTACCCGATTACACCGCAGACGGCTATAGTGGAAACGCTTGCTGATTTTTCCGCCAAAGGCGAGCTAACCGGTGAGTTTGTCAGCGTCGAATCAGAATACGCTGCCCTGGCCTGCTGCAATGGTGCAGCAGCAGCAGGTGCGAGGGTTTTTACCGCCACAGCGTCGCACGGCCTGGCTTACATGCACGAGATGATTCACTGGTGCAGCGGAGCCCGTTTACCGATTGTTATGGTTAATGTGAACCGGACAATCGGCGCACCCTGGTGCCTCGATCCTGATCAGGGCGACAGCCTGAGTCAACGGGATACCGGTTGGCTGCAGCTTTACTGTGCCAATGGCCAGGAGGTTTTTGATACGGTTATCCAGGCTTTTGTGATCGCTGAAGAGCTGCTGCTGCCATGCATGGTGGTCTTCGACGGTTTTTACATTTCCCATACCTACGAGGCGGTAGACGTGGCTGATGAAGATGAGGTTCGCAAACTGGTTGGCCCGCCTGTTTTTGCCCCCCAGGTTATCCCCGGCCAGCCGGGCAACCTGCACGGCCTCTCAACCGGTGAAACGCAGCTAAAATTAGTCAAAGATCGGCATCAGGAAATGTTGAAGCTTCCCCGTTTATTTAAAGAGATCAACAGGGCATTCGAAAAGCAGTTTGGCAGAAGCTACAATATTGTGGAGACTCAGATTCCGATTGGAGCTAAAAGAGCGATTGTTGCGGTTGGGGCAACTGCAGAAACGGTTAAATGGGCCCTGCCTGTTTTAGCAGAAACCGGTTTAATCCAGCTTCGTCTTTTCAGGCCCTTTCCGGCAGCCGAAATCCGTCAGGTTATCGAAGAAAATGCAATAACCGAGCTGGTGGTTGTAGATCGTAACTGCTCCGTAGGGATGGGTGGGATCTTTGCCCAGGAGCTGCGCAGCGCACTTTATGAATTACAAAGGCCGCCTCTTGTTCGCAGCCTGATTTTGGCAGGCGGTGTTGATTTGACTGAAAAGATGCTGCTTGAAATACTTCAATCAACAGGGAATGAAGAAAACTTCGCCCTGCGGTGGGGAGATGAGTTTTAATGAGAATTGCAGAATTAAACCGTCAGGATGAGATGATTTATCCGGGGCATAATGCCTGTCCCGGTTGTGGCGCAGCCCTTGCAGTCCGCTACCTGACAAAGACACTTGGTAAAAATATAGCCCTGGTGCTTACCGCTTCCTGTTGGAGTATCATCTCCGGCATGCCGCCTCTGACAGCGCTGAAATGCCCGATCCTGCACTGTCCCTTTCCCAGCGCCGGCTCTGTTGGTAGCGGTGTGCGCAGAGGGCTGAACGCCAGGGGACTTTATGACACTACGGTTGTGGTGTTGGCCGGCGATGGCGGCACCTTTGACATTGGCCTGCAGGCGCTGTCCGGAGCCGCGCAGCGCAATGAAGACTACATTTTTGTCTGTTACGACAATGAAGCTTACATGAACACGGGAATGCAGACCAGTTCTGCTACTCCTTTCGGGGCCCGTACCAATACAGCTCCCTATCCTCTCTACAAAGAGGGGGAGAAAAAAGATATCATGCAGATTATGGCAGCTCATACAGTTCCCTATGCTGCTACAGCTACGGTCGCTTTTCCGGCTGACCTGGAAGAAAAATTAAAAATCGCCCAGTCGATCAAGGGTTTTCGCTTTATTCATATTCTGGCCCCCTGTCCGCCGGGGTGGGGCACCGAGTCGGCTGATACCATCGAAGTTTCCAGGTTGGCGGTGGCAACCGGCTTCTTTCCCCTCTACGAGGTCAGAAATGGCAATGAATGGAGATTGACCGTTCCTGCCGACATGAAAAGTGTTTCTCTCAGTGAATACTTAGGCAAGCAACGCCGTTTTAAAGAGATGGATGATCGCCGCCTGAAGGAGCTGCAGCACGAAATAAACCGCGACTATGAGCGGTTACTGGATAAGGTTGCTAAATTTTCTGCCGAGATTCAGCAATAATATTTAGAATTATAATAAATTCTAAAATAAAGAGCAGGAATTTCTCCGCTCAAGCAGAAAAAGAAATATTATTGTTCACTAGTTTCACTATTACGGGAGGTGTTTGGTTTGCGGGAAATTGCCGCGTCTGTTATCAGCGATCATGTGGCCGAGATGTGCCAGGAAGCAAACATCTATCTGGGCGAAGATGTCTTTGATGCTTTGAAAAAGTCGTTGGAGACAGAGGAATCGCCTACAGGTAAAGAAGTTCTAAAGCAGTTAATCGAAAATGTGGAGATTGCAAAAAACGAGCAAATCCCAATCTGCCAGGATACAGGATTTGCTGTCTTTTTTGTGGAGTGGGGCCAGGAAGTTCACCTGACCGGCGGATCGCTGGAAGAAGCGATACACGAGGGTGTGCGTCGGGGTTACACGGAAGGTTACCTGCGTAAGTCGATCGTTGACGATCCACTCTACAAGCGCAAAAATACCGGAGACAACACACCGGCTGTGATTTACACTGATCTGGTCCCGGGCGACAAGGTCAAAATTGCTTTTGCCCCCAAGGGCGGCGGCAGTGAAAATATGAGCTCTGTTAAAATGTTAAAGCCTTCCGACGGGGAAGCCGGTGTAATCGACTTTGTGGTCAACCACGTCAAAGCAGCCGGTCCCAACCCCTGTCCGCCGATCGTTGTTGGAGTGGGAATCGGCGGTACTTTCGATAAAGTTGCAGTGCTGGCAAAAAAAGCCCTTTTCAGAAAGGTTGGCTCAAAAAACCCGGATGAAGCCTTTGCAGCTTTGGAGCAAAAGATTCTTGGTAAAATCAACGATTTGGGCGTCGGCCCGCAGGGCTTTGGCGGACGGACCTTTGCCCTGGCTGTCCATATTGAAACATTTCCTTCGCACATAGCCAGCATGGCGGCCTCGGTGAACATCAATTGTCATGCCTGCCGCCACCTGGAACGCGAGCTTTAAGATGGAGAATAAGGAGGCTTAGAAAAATGGAACCGAAAAAAATATCTGCTCCCCTCACCGATGAAGTGGTGCTTGATCTCAAAGCGGGCGATAATGTACTAATCAGCGGGGTTATCTATACTGCCCGTGATGCCGCCCACAAAAAACTGGTTGAACTGATGGATCAGGGAGAACCACTACCCATTGATCTGACCGGCCAGTTTATCTACTATGTCGGACCCACACCAGCCAAGCCGGGACAGGCAATCGGATCGGCCGGTCCAACGACCAGCGGCCGAATGGATGCCTATACCCCGAAGATGCTTGAAAAGGGGATGAAAGCCTGCATCGGTAAAGGGCTGCGCAGTCAGGCAGTTAAAGATGCGCTACAGAAGCACAAAGGAGTTTACCTGGCTGCCGTTGGCGGTGCCGGAGCTTTACTGTCAAAAAGAATCATGAAGAGTGAAGTGGTGGCCTATCCGGAGTTGGGGGCGGAAGCGATCCACCGCCTGGAAGTAGAAGATTTTCCAGCAACTGTTATTAATGATGCTTACGGCAATGATCTTTATGCCGAAGGGGCCAAGGAGTATGCGCGTTAATCAGTTAGTTTCAGGTCTTTATTTCTTGATTTAAAATTAATATTGAAAGCGGGGAATATTTGATGACAATGAATAAAGAGGAACTGTTAGCCAAGGCGAAAAAACCGGCTGCTGATGCGATGAAGCTGCATCCTTTTTACAAGGGGAAAATTCAGGTTGACCTAAAATGCTGTGTTCGTGATATTAAAGATTTTGCAATCTGGTACACCCCCGGCGTGGCTGAGCCCTGCAAGGCCATTGCCCAGAACAAGGAAGATGTCTATAAGTATACCAACAAAGCCAACCTGCTGGCGGTCGTCTCCGACGGCACCCGGGTTCTGGGGTTGGGTGATATCGGGCCTGAGGCCAGCATGCCGGTAATGGAAGGAAAAGCGCTGCTTTTTAAATATCTGGGCGGTGTTGACGCCTTCCCGGTTTGTGTGGATACAAAGGATCCGGAAGAGTTTATTAAATTTGTAAAGCTGCTTCAGCCCTGCTTCGGCGGCATTAACTTAGAAGATATCGAAAGCCCGAAGTGTTTTTATATTCTCGATCGCCTGCAGGAAGAATGCCATATTCCGGTCTGGCATGACGATCAGCAGGGAACAGCGATGGTTACAGTGGCCGGGCTGATCAATGCGCTTAAAATTGTCGGCAAAAAGATGAGCGAGGCTAAGATGCTGATGATCGGAGCCGGAGCGGCCAATATCTGCACGGTTAGGATGCTGAAGGCAGCGGGAGCAAACACCGGCAATATTATCCTGGTTGACAGCAAGGGAACACTGCATAAAGGCCGCACCGAACTAAAAGAACAGCACCCGGTTAAATGGGAGCTTTGCCAGACTACCAATGCCGGCAACTTGGTGGGAACAGCTGCAGAAGGCGCAGTCGGAGCCGATGTGATCATCGGCCTCTCAACTCCCGGTCCGGATACAATCAAAAAAGAATGGATCACAAGCATGGCCGATGATGCGATTGTCTTTGCCTGTGCCAATCCGATTCCGGAAATCTGGCCCTGGGAAGCGCTTGAGGCGGGGGCGAAGATCGTCTCTACCGGCCGTTCGGACTTTCCGAATCAGGTTAACAATTCGCTCGGGTTCCCGGCTATTTTCCGTGGAGTCCTCGATGTTCAGGCCACGAAGATTACCGATTCAATGTGCATCGCCGCTGCCGAGGAATTAGCTGCCTGCGCTCCCGACGGTGGAATGAACCCGGAAATGATCCTCCCCACCATGGATATGTGGGAAGTATTTCCGCGGGTGGCAACAGCAACAGCCTTAAAAGCGATCGAAGAAGGAGTGGCCAGGCTCAAGCTGAGCAAAGAAGAGATCTACAAGCTGGCTGAAGAATCGATCGGTAAAGCCCAGAGACAGACAAAGATGCTGATGGATGAAGGATTCATCCCGGCGCCACCGGCAGAATAAAAGCGCTGAACCGAAGGAGGATACAATGAGCGACGAAATTAAAATGGTTGACATATATATAATGGGTAAGCGTTACAGCGTTCCGGAGACGCTAACCATTATGGACGGCATGGAATATGCCGGCTACCGGTTAAAAAGAGGTTGCGGCTGCCGGGCCGGTTTCTGCGGCGCCTGTGCTACTGTTTACCGGATGGCCGGCGATTATGAGCTGAAAGTGGGGCTGGCCTGCCAGACCAAGGTGGAAGACGGCATGTACCTGGCCCAGATTCCTTTCTTTCCGGGCCGGAAAGCAATATTTGATCTTGAAGAGATCACCCCTTCAGTTGCCTACTTTGCCCAGCTTTATCCCGAGGTATACCGTTGCCTGGGTTGTAGCTCCTGTACAAAGGTTTGTCCCCAGGATATCGATGTGATGCAGTATATCGCATACATTCAGCGCGGAGACTTTGAGAAAGCAGCTGATATTTCTTTTGACTGCCTGATGTGCGGTCTCTGCGTATCACGCTGTCCGGCCAATATTGTGCACTACAATGCAGCGCTGACGGCCAGACGCCTCTACAGCCGCTATATTGCCAAACCGGATGCATTTTTGGCTGAGCGAACCAGGGCAATTGAAGAGGGAAAATTGGATGCTGAGATCGATGAGCTGGTCGGATCAGATGTAGACAAGCTAAAAGAACTTTACGCTAATCGCGATATTGAATAAGAGACCTGGAGAGGAGGATGAACCGAATTGCCTTATGAAGGAAAGTTAGGAGAACTGGCAAAAAAAGTTGAAGCTAGCAGAGCCTCCCGGGTCGGCGTTGAATTTCCGCGTATGACAATGGATGAGCGGACCGACGTCTTAAGAAATTTTCATCCCGACTACAATGAGAACGGCTTTCGCGAACTGAAAGTTGGGGTGAGTAAGGGTTCGCGCCTGACCAACGAGATGGCTGATACTTTCGAATCCTGGAGTTTGCTCCGGGATGTTGATATCGATCTTACAGCAGAGCCTGATTACGATGTAGATGTCTTGATCATCGGCGGCGGTGGAGCAGGCGCTTCAGCGGCGCTGGAGGCCCACTCTGCCGGATCGAAAGTGATGATTGCTACCAAGCTGCGCTTTGGCGATGCCAACACGATGATGGCCCAGGGCGGTATTCAGGCTGCCGACAAGGAGAATGATTCTCCGGCGACCCATTACCTCGATGTTGTCGGAGGGGGCCGTTTCGAAAATATACCGGAACTGGCCCGGGCCCTGGTCATGGATGCTCCCCTGGTCATAAAATGGCTGGAAGATATGGGCACCATGTTTGACAAGAAAGAAGACGGCACGATGATCTCCATTCACGGTGGCGGAACATCAAGAAAAAGAATGCACGCTGCCAGGGATTATACCGGTGCCGAAATCATGCGCACCCTGCGCGATGAGGTCCTGAATAAGGGAATCGAGGTAGTTGAGTTCACTGCAGCTGTTGAGTTAATTCTTGACCGGCAGGGTCGTGCAGCTGGTGCAGTCCTGATCAACCTGGAGACAGAGCAGCGTATGTTTGCCAGGGCTAAAACAGTGATCATTGCTACCGGGGGCTCGGGAAGGCTTCACTATCGCGGTTTTCCGACCAGCAATCACTATGGCGCCACTGCCGACGGACTGGTTATCGGTTACAGGGCCGGTGCAAAAGCGATTTACGCTGATTCGATCCAGTATCACCCGACGGGAGGAGCATATCCGCCTCAGCTCTTAGGCTTATTAGTTACAGAAAAAACAAGGGGTTTAGGGGCTACTCCGCTGAATATCAATGCGGAACAGTTTGTTTATCACCTGGAGACGCGCGATGTTGCATCGTCGGCAATTATCCGCGAATGTGAAGAGCGCGGCCTGGGCGTACCCCTGCCGACTGGGATCACTGCAGTCTGGCTGGATTCGCCAATTATCGATTTAATCCATGGCGAGGGCACTGTCGAACGCCAACTTCCGGCGATGCTGCGCCAGTTCCAGCGTTTTGGCGTTGATATCCGCAAAGAGCCGATGTTGATCTATCCGACCCTGCACTACCAGAATGGTGGTCTATTGATTGATGAAAACGGTCTTAGCTCAGTGGAGAATCTTTACGTGGCCGGTGAAGCTGCCGGCGGCATTCACGGGACCAACCGTCTGATGGGCAATTCTTTGCTTGACATCATTGTTTTTGGGCGGAGGGCTGGCAGACATGCTGCTGCAGTTAGCAAAGAGCTGAGTTTTCCGGAGGGGTTAAACTTAGAGCACCTGGATGCTTATCATCAAGAACTCGAAGCAACGGGAGCAGCTGACGGCAGGGTGGGGCCGATACTTTTGCCTCACTATACGCACCGCTAGGGAAAATGGGAAACAGCTCAGCCATGCCGCTCAAAGGCTTACGGGTGATTGACCTGACCAGGTTACTGCCCGGCCCGCTATGTACCATGCTCATGGGTGATTACGGAGCTGAAGTAATTAAGATTGAAGACAGAGATGCCGGCGATCCGACCAGGTTCGTCGGCACTGCTGTTAATGGCTGCGGATCTTTTTTCAGACAGTTAAACCGCAATAAGCTCAGCCTGGCCCTGAACCTGAAAACGGAAGAAGGCCGGGAGATCGTCAAAAAACTAGTTGTCGGCGCCGATGTTCTGATTGAGGGTTTCAGGCCTGGCGTCATGGCGAAGTTGGGGCTTGATTACGAGACTCTGAAAAAGGTTAACCCGGCTTTGATCTATGCCTCGCTTTCCGGATACGGTCAGCACGGCAGTTACGCCTCAAGAGCAGGTCACGATCTTAATTACACCGCGCTTACCGGGCTGCTTGATCTGAGCGCCGCGGAAGGCCGGGCTCCAACGATGCCGGCAATCCAGGTTGCTGACATTGCTGCAGGCTCATTAATGGCGGTAAATGGGATAATGTTTGCCCTTTACCAAAAAGAGAAATCCGGCGAAGGGGCATATGTTGATATAGCGATGACCAGGGGTCAACTGCCCTTGCTGGCTTTTGCCGCATCGGCACCGGCCGTTGGCAGCACACTGCCCCGCAGCGGCAGCGGGCATATAACCGGGGCATTTGCCTGTTATAATATCTACCGCACCGGGGATAACCGGTTTATGAGCCTTGGCGCCCTGGAACCGGTTTTCTGGAAGAATTTT
>CAYGHB010000001.1:27338-43096 GCA_964349375.1 uncultured Syntrophomonadaceae bacterium
GGATAACCGGTTTATGAGCCTTGGCGCCCTGGAACCGGTTTTCTGGAAGAATTTTTGCGATACTGTGGGGATGCCTCAGTGGGTCGACAGGCAGTTTGATATGGATTCGCGAATGGAACTGATCGAGCAGGTCAGCGAACTTTTCAGCAGTAAGACGAGAGAAGAATGGTGCTCACTTTTTGCCGCTGCTGATGCCTGCTGTGAGCCGGTTTTAAATCTGGATGAAGCAGCTTCGCACCCCCTGAATAAGGAAAACAGCTATTGGCTGGAAAACAGGGTTGATGACAACTCGGTGGAAAAATTAATTGGTTTTCCACTGCTCTTTTCTGACCGGCCGGGCAGCCTGCGGCAGCAAGCGCCACAGCACGGAGAACACAACAGGGTAATCTTAAAAGAAATCGGCTACAGTGACGATCAGATTGATCGGCTGCGACAACTAGGAGTTATCAACTAACCTTGAGAGCAGCAATTTATGATCAATACGCATAGCACGATAATCATTAAATTATTGCAGATCTGGTTGCCGGTGATCAACGGGCAGCTTTTATTTTTAAAGGTTTTTTAGAATATTACTATTACACCTCGCTGGAGACAGTATTAATTGTAATAATCAAAAATAATCGCCCCTAAGTTTTGACGATAAACTTTACCTTGATAGATCCTCGATCTATAATGTTGTATGCCGGAAAAGAAAAAAGTGATCACCGACAACGAGGTAATCAAAAAAATAAGGCTTGAGCTTGTTAACCAATATCCTGATGCAACAACAAGCCTTAACTTTAAAAACCCTTACCAGCTATTTGTCGCTACAGTGCTATCGGCGCAAACGACTGATCAGCAGGTCAATAAGATCACAGATGCCTTGTTTAAAGCTTTTCCAAAGGTTGAAGATCTGGCCTTTTTAGAACCGCAGGAGCTTGAACCTTACCTGAAGAGCTGCGGTTTATACCGTCATAAAAGTCGCTTTTTGATTGATGCCGGGAGGATTATCGTCGAGCATTATAATGGTGAAATACCAGACAGTTTCAATGAACTGATTAAACTACCGGGAGTTGGGCGCAAAACGGCCAATGTAATTATCAGCAGCGCTTTTGGTAAGCCTGCTTTGGCAGTCGATACACATGTCTTTCGGGTAGCAAAAAGAATCGGCCTGGCGTGGGCTTCAGATACTGCCGGGGTCGAGGAACAGCTGAAAACAGTTATACCGCAGGAGGAATGGACTGCCACACATCATCGCCTGATCCGGCACGGCAGGACAATCTGTCTTGCCCGCAAGCCAGACTGTGAAAACTGTTTTTTAAAGGATTACTGTTTTTTTGCATTAGAAAGGGGATTATAAAAGATGGCCTGGGAAGAACTAAACGTCGAAGAACTGAGACTAACCTGCAAGCCGGAAGAGATCACTTTTAAAACCACAGCTGAGGTGCCGCCACTGGAAGGGATGATCGGTCAGGAGAGGGCCGTCCGGGCCACCGAGTTTGGACTGAGAATAAAAAGACCCGGCTTCAACATCTTTATGACCGGGCTGACTGGAACCGGCAAGTCAAGCTACGCCCAGTCTATTATCAAAAAAATATCGGCTGAAGAACCGGTACCCGACGACTGGATTTATGTCTATAATTTTGACCACCCGGGAGAACCGCTTGCTTTAAATCTGCCGCCCGGGATGGGTTACGCTTTCTGCATGAAGATCCAGGAGCTGCTTGAAGATCTGAAGCAGAATATCCCCAAGGCCTTTGACGGGGATGATTACGAACGGCAGAAATCTGTGCACATCAAGGAATTTCAGGAAGCAAGGGGGGTTTATTTCGAAGAGCTGAACAAGGTGGCCCAGGAACAGGGGTTTGCCCTAAAGCGCACCAGCTCAGGTTTTGTGACGATCCCGCTGCACGAAGGCGAACAGATCAGCGAAGAAGAATACGCCAAACTTGATCAGAAAGAAAAAGATAAATTGGAGAAAAAGTCTACCGAAGTGCAGCTGAAGGCGATGGAAATAATGCGTCGGGTGCAGAAGGTTGAAAAAGAGCTCAAAGACAGGTTAAAGGAACTTGATCAACGCATCGGTCTGGCGGCGATTGGCCATCTTTTCAGCGAACTTACTGAGGAATATAAAGATTATCCGACACTGATTAAATACCTGAATGCTTTTCGGGACGATGTTCTTTCAAACCTTGCCGATTTTCGCGGCGAAGATGAGGAGCAGCCAAATCCCATGCAGTGGCTAAGACGGCAAAGCCAGGAACAAGCCGATCTGCGCTACACTGTTAATTTGCTGGTTGATAACCGTGACACAAAAGGTGCGCCGCTGGTCTATGAAACTAACCCATCCTATTACAATCTGCTTGGCCGGGTTGAGTATGAAAACCGTTTTGGGATGGTTGTTACTGATTTTTCGATGATCAAGCCGGGAGCCCTGCACCGCGCAAATGGTGGTTACCTGATTTTGCAGGCCAGGGATGTTCTGACCGCCCTGCAATCGTGGGATGTCTTAAAAAGGGTATTAAGAACCAGGGAGATCCGGATTGAGAATATTGGGGAGCATTTTGGCCTGGTAGCAATGGCAACGCTTCGTCCGCATCCTATCCCGCTCAATATTAAGGTGGTAATGATCGGCAACCCCTATCTTTACCAAATCCTCTACCATTATGACGAAGATTTCCGCAAGCTCTTTAAGATCAAAGCCGATTTCGATATCGAAATGGAACGGCATAACGATAACGTTAATAAAATGGCCGGCTTTATTTCCTATCACTGCAAAAAGCAGGGTTTACGTCATTTTAATCCCTCGGCAGTATCGGAAATAGTTGAATACAGCACCCGCCTGGCAGAAAAACAGGACAAGCTTAGCACCCGTTTTAACGAGATTGTTGATCTGCTCTTTGAAGCGGACACCTGGGCAGAACTGGACGGGGTGAAAGTCGTTGGCAGAAAACAGGTACAGAAGGCGCTTGATGAAATGGTCTACCGCTCGAGCAAATACGAGCAGAAAGTGGTAGAAGCGATCAAGGAAAATGTAATCCTGCTTGATCTGAAAGGTTCTAAGGTGGGACAGGTCAATGCCCTTTCTGTTATGGATCAGGGCGACTACAGTTTTGGACGACCTTCGCGGATTACTGCCGCGACTTACCTTGGTCGCAAGGGGATTATTAATATTGAACGCGAAAGTGATTTAGGCGGAAAGATTCACAACAAAGGCGTATTAATCTTAAGCGGCTGCATCGGGATGCGATACGGCTCAACGGTTCCCATTAACCTTACAGCTTCGGTTTGCTTTGAACAGTCCTATGGCGGCGTAGACGGTGACAGCGCTTCGGCAGCGGAGCTGATTTGCATCCTTTCCAGCCTGGCAGAAGTTCCCTTACGACAGGATTTGGCTTTAACTGGTTCGGTTAACCAGAAAGGTGAAATTCAGCCGGTTGGCGGGATTAACAGCAAAATTGAAGGGTTTTACCTGGCCTGTAAAACAGTTGGGTTTAATCGGAAGCAAGGAGTGATTATCCCCGAACAGAACAGAAAGAATCTAATGCTGAAAAAAGAGGTAGTAGAGGCGGTTAAAAAAGGACGGTTCCATATTTATGCTATAAAAACTGTTGACGAAGGCCTGGAGTTGCTCTCAGGGATAGAAGCGGGTTCGATTAAAAAAGGCGGCGTCATCAAAGAGGGCACTTTCAATCATAAAGTGCTTCAGAAATTGATAAAGTACAACGAAGCGCTCAAAGGTGAGAATAACGATCGTTTTGGAGCGGATAAAGGGAAGCAGAATAATTAATAATGAACATAGTCCTGGTTGAACCCGAGATACCGCCTAATACAGGAAACGTAGCACGGACCTGTGTTTTGACGGGAACAAAACTGCACCTGGTCGAACCGCTTGGTTTTTCGCTGGCAGAAAAGGATCTGCGTCGCTCCGGACTCGATTACTGGCAATATTTAGAGCTGGAACTGCACAAAGATTTTAAGGCATTTTTAGAACATAGTGAACATGGGCGCCTGATCAGTTTTTCAACTGGCGGCACAAGGCATTATCATACTGTTGATTACAGGCAAAATGATTACCTGATATTTGGCTCTGAAACAAAAGGGCTTGACCCTGAAGTCCTGAAGGCGACAGATTTAATCCTGCGTATCCCGATGCTGGAACAGATACCACGTTCTTTAAATCTTGGTAATTCCGTGGCCCTGGCGCTTTATGAAGCGTTAAGACAGCAAGGCTTTCCAGGGATGCGCTAAAACATCCTTTAAGAGCTTTCTGCCGCTTCCGCTTTGCGACGGTCCAGGTAGTAGTGATAGAGCAACACTTTTAAGGTAGCCGTAATCGGTATGGCGAGGATTATGCCCAAAACGCCCATCAACTGAGCGCCGATTAAAACTATAATGATCACTGTCAGGGGACTCAGATCAGTTGCCTTACCCAGAAATAGTGGCGTAAAAAGAAAAGCGTCAAGAATCTGGACAATAATGTAAAGCAGGGCTACCAACAGCAGGCTCGGAGTTCCCGGCATCAGGCTCAGCAGGAGAGCCGGTATGGCCGCGACAAAAGGTCCGATGTAGAGGATGATATTAAAGAGCCCGGCCATGATACCAAGCATCAGCGCAAAAGGCATGCCCATCAGGGTCAGACCGAGCCAGGTAAGCAGACCGACAAAAAGACACTTCATTAATGTACCACGGATGTAAGCTCCTACTTTTTGGTCAATAATACTTAGAATATGGGAGATATTGTCCTTATAGATCTGCGGGAAAAGCAGGGTCAGGTTTATTCTGGCTTTTTCTAAATCGATTACGAGGTAAAAAACCAGGAAGATCAAGGCCAGAACCACCCAGATTCTGGTTAGGACGTTCATTGATAGCAGGGTCAGGCTACGCAGTAGATTCTGAATATTAACCGGAGCCTGACGAACGAATTGTTGAGTATAATCGATAAAGGCAGATGTTAGCTCAAGGTTAAAGCGGGCATCGATCTCTTCCAGCTGCGAAGCAAGCTTCGGCAGATCATTAATCAGTTCCGTGGTGAGGAAAAAAATCAGCTGCCGCATTTCACTAATCAGGCCGGGTATTAGAAAATAGAAAAATAAAATTACTGCCATTAAAATCAAAAACGAAGCAATTACAGCGGCTATCAGTGGCTTAAAATTATTTTTAATCAGCAGGTTGACAAGCGGGATGATCGTGTAGACTATGAATATAGCGATAACAATGAGGGAGATCACCGGTGCCAGTTTATATAAAGCAAATATTATTAAAATGACGGCAGCGGCAACCAGCACATTTTTTAAGGCAAGACGGATCTCCCGATCCTTAAACATGGTTAGTTCTCCTTTAATCAGCAGGCTGGAAAGCTCTAATGGTGTTGGCTAAATTTTATCACAGAGTGCAAGGTAAAAAAAGTAGCACCGCTTTAAAGGATCTCTATGACGAATAATCGAAGATAAAATAAGAGTTCGGTTTGCAGGGGGAGGAATTTGAGATGACCGGTCAGGGTTTTGTTCACCTGCATTGTCACAGCGAATATAGCTTACTGGACGGAGCGGCCAGGATTACAAGGATGATTGAACAGGCAGCTGCATTACAGATGCCGGCTCTGGCGATTACCGATCACGGAACGATGTTCGGAGTGATCGATTTTTACCGGGAAGCACTGAAGGCAGGCATTAAACCGATTATTGGCTGCGAAGTGTACGTGGCTACCAGGTCGAGGTTGCAGAAAGAAGCCAGAAAAGATGACCTGCAATATCATTTGGTTTTGCTGGCTGAAAATGAAAAAGGTTACCGGAACCTGACCAAGATAGTTTCAGCTTCTTTCATTGAAGGATTTTACTATAAACCGAGAATAGATCATGAACTGCTGGCGGAACACTCACAGGGTCTGATCGGGCTAAGCGCCTGCCTGGCCGGTGAAATTCCGAGCCAGATTCTGAATGGACAGCTGGAAACCGCCAGGGATACGGCCCGTTTTTATAATAATCTCTTTGGGCAGGGCAACTTTTACCTGGAGCTGCATGACCATGGAATGGCTGATCAGAAGCGGGTTAACGCTGAACTGAAAAAAATTGCTGCCGAGTTGGCAATCCCACTGGTTGCTACGAACGATGTTCACTATATTTCCCGTGATGATGCCGAAGTGCATGATGTACTGCTGTGCATTCAAACCGGTAAAACAGTAGATGAAGTTGAAAGGATGCGTTTTGATGCGCCGGAATTTTATTTCAAATCTGCGGAGGAGATGGCTGCCACATTTACCGATTGTCCTGAAGCGCTAAGCAACAGTCTGTTAATTGCTGAGCGCTGTAATCTTGACTGGAACTTTGATCAGCGGCACCTTCCTGCTTATCCACTGCCGGAAGGCAGAGAAGCCGATGAATACTTAAGGGAGATCTGTTCTGTGGGTTTTAAGGATCGCTACTCCACAATAACCACGGAACTCGAAAACCGTCTCAACTACGAACTGGATGTAATCTGTGAAATGGAATTTTCCAATTATTTTCTGATCGTCTGGGACCTAATTGAATATGCCAAGAAGGCCGATGTGATTGTCGGTCCCGGAAGAGGTTCAGCCGCAGGAAGCCTCGTGGCTTATTGTCTCGGCATCACCAATATCGAGCCGTTACGCTACGGGCTGCTCTTTGAGCGTTTTTTAAACCCCGAGCGCATTTCGCTGCCCGATATTGATATCGATTTTTGTGACGACAAACGGGAACGGGTGCTAAGTTATGTTTGTGATAAGTATGGACAGGAGCGGGTTGCCCAGATTATAACCTTCGGAACGATGGCCGCCAGGGCTGCTGTGCGTGATGTAGGGCGGGCACTGGCCATTCCCTACGCTGATGTTGATCGAATCGCCAAACTGATCCCCAATGAGCCTAAGATGACCATCGCCAAAGCGTTGGAGCAAAGCAAAGAGCTGCAGACCAAATACTGTGAAGAGCCATACCGGCAACTGCTGGACACTTCGATGGCCGTGGAAGGCATGCCCCGCCACGCGTCAACCCATGCCGCCGGCGTAGTAATTTCTAAGGAACCGCTGGTGAATTATGTGCCACTCTATAAAGCCAATGAGAGCGGCATTGTTACCCAGTTTCCGATGATGACTTTAGATGATTTAGGTCTGTTGAAGATGGATTTTCTCGGCCTAAAAACCTTAAGCATTATCGGTGAGGCGCTTAACAGCATTAAACGTCGGACAGCCGAATCCGTAGACATTGAAAAAATTCCGCTCGATGATCAAAAAACCTTTGAACTGCTATCCCACGGAGAGACAACCGGGGTTTTTCAGCTTGAAAGCTCCGGCATGCGCTCAGTTTTAAGAGAACTAATCCCGAATAAGTTCGAAGATATCATAGCGGTGGTTGCCCTTTACCGACCGGGACCGATGGAGCAGATTCCGGTTTTTATCAAAAGCAAACACGGTCGTAAGAAGATCCGTTACGCGCACAAGGTTTTGGAGCCAATCCTTAATGAAACATATGGCGTAATTGTCTACCAGGAGCAGGTAATGGAAATTGCGGCGCGCATGGCCGGCTTTACGCTTAGCCAGGCAGATCTTCTGCGCCGGGCCATTGGCAAGAAAGATAAAGAGATCCTCAGTGAACAGAAGGACCTGTTTGTTGAAGGCTGCTTGGAAAACGGTTACTCGCGGGATTTGGCTGTTAAAATATATGAACTAATTTTAAAATTTGCCTCCTACGGTTTTAATAAGTCACACGCTGCCGCTTACGCCCTGATTGCCTACCAGACAGCCTACCTGAAGGCTAACTACCCAGTTGATTACATGGCGGCCTTAATGACTGTTTATTCTTCAAACAGCGACAAGGTTGCTCTCTATCTTGCCGACTGCCGGAGGATGGGGATTGCGGTGCTGCCTCCAGACATTAACGAGAGTGAAGAACATTTTACGGTAGCCAGCGAAAAACGGATCCGTTTTGGCCTTTCTGCGGTAAAAAATGTCGGGCTTGGCGCAATAGAATCGATTATCGCTGCCCGTAGTGAAAAACCATATAAAACGATGCGCGATTTTGTGACCCGGGTTGATTTGCGGCTTTGTAACCGGAAAGTGTTAGAAAGCCTCATAAAATGCGGGGCTTTCGATTCGCTGGGCGGTCACCGGGCTCAGTACTTGGCAGTTTTAGACGATTTATTGGCTCAGGGTCAGGCCGAGCAACGCGAACGGGATTGCGGGCAACTTTCAATGTTTTCACTGCTTGGGGAGGATGAACAGGAAGAGCTGCTTTGCGATGCACTCGTTAATATCGAACCCTTCAGCAGTGAAGAACAGTTGACCCTGGAAAAGGAGATGTTGGGACTCTATATTACCGGTCACCCCCTTGAGCCTTTCCGGGAGATGATTGACAATAACGAACAGCTTACCCGCTGCGCTGAATTGGGAGACGCCATCGACAACAGCCATGTTACAGTCGGAGGTATTGTTGTTACTGTGCGTAAGTTTTATACGAAAAAGAACAAGCAGATGGCTTTTGTTAAAATTGAAGATCTAACCGGCAGTGTAGAACTGGTGATATTCCCTGATCTGTTTGAACGCTATTCATCATGGCTGGTAGAAGATAATTTGATTATCGTTGAAGGAAGAACTGACTTGAAGGAGGAAGAGGATGTCAAAATCCTCATCGAAAGTATTCGTCCCTTAAATCATGAGGACAGGTACTACCGCCTTGAATTAGATGAAGAGACCGATGAAACACTACTGGCATCGCTAAAAGATCTACTCGTTGCAGAAAACGGCAATGTTCCGGTATGCATCTATTTTAAAAAAGATAATAAAACATTGATGCTCGAAGAGGATTTCTGGGTGCGCGACCACCCGGCATGCCGTCAAAGGCTGGAAGAGCTGCTCGGCCGGAATGCTGTCCGGGAACAGCGTAAAAACGGCGAAAGCAGCATATTTACAAAAAGCTGAGCAATGTATTTTATTTTACGCCGGAATAGCGGCAGGAGGAAACCTGATGAGAAGAACAAAGATTGTTTGCACAATCGGCCCCATTATAGACAGTGAAGAGCTAATTGAGAAGCTGATCAATGAGGGAATGGATGTAGCCAGACTAAATATGTCACACGGAACGCGGGAGGAACATTTGCGCCGCTTGAAGATGATCCGGGCAGTAAGCGCCAGGATGAATCGCAATGTGGGCATCCTATTTGATACACGCGGGCCGGAAGTACGCACCGGTGATCTTGCGGAAGATGCAATAATGCTCGAAGACGGGGCAGAGATTATATTGACTACCGAAAATATTGTTGGCAGCAAAGAACGCCTCTCCGTCACTTATCCGGAACTGCATAAGGATCTTAAAGCCGGTTGCACGGTGTTGATTGACGATGGTTTAATTATTCTTGAGGTCCTGGAGATTGAAGGACGAGAAATAAAATGCCGGGTATTGCATGGTGGAGAACTGCGAAGTTATAAAGGCCTGAACACTCCCGGCACGAGAATTAATTTGCCTGCCATCAGTGATGAAGATCGGATTGACATTGAATTAGCCTTGGAACAAGATGTTTCCTTCCTGGCCGCTTCTTTTGCCCGTAGCGCTGATGATGTCCTGGAAATCAGACGTCTGATTGAAGACCGGGGCGGTAATATCATGATCATTGCAAAAATTGAATGCCGTGAAGGCGTTGATAATTTTGATACAATATTAGAATTGTCCGACGGGGTGATGGTTGCCCGGGGTGACCTGGGAGTAGAAATCCCGACCGAAGAAGTACCCCTGCTACAAAAGCAATTTATTAGAAAATGTAACCGTCTCGGTAAGCCGGTTATCACTGCAACCCAGATGCTCGATAGCATGATTCGCAATCCCCGCCCCACCAGGGCTGAAGCCAGCGATGTAGCCAATGCTATTTTTGACGGCACCGATGCCGTTATGCTTTCCGGTGAAACAGCAATCGGCCGGTTTCCGCTTGAAGCGGTAAAAACGATGAGCCGGATAGCCGTTCACACTGAAAGCGGTTTGGGATTTAAAAGAATTCTTGAAGATATGCGTCCTACGATCAAAAAAACGGTTACCGATGCCATAAGCTATGCTACCTGCCATACAGCTTCCGAACTGGGTGCTGATGCAATTATTACTGCTACGCAATCCGGGCAGACTGCCCGCATGGTATCGAAATATAAGCCACGAGCACCAATTGTCGCTGTTTCATCCCGCCGGAATGTTGCCCATCAGTTGACCCTGACCTGGGGAGTGACAGCGGTTGTTTGTCCGCCGGTTAGTTCAACCGATGAAATGTTCACAAACGCTATCCAGGCGTCGATGAAAGAAGGATTGATCAAAAACGGAGACCTGGTGGTGATTACGGCTGGTGTTCCTGTGGGAGTGGCCGGCACAACAAACCTATTGCGGGTTGAAACTGTTGGCGAGGTGATCACCAGGGGAACAGGTGTAGGCAAAGCGGCGGCATCCGGGAAAGCTCTGGTGATCAGGACAGCTGCTGATTTGGCGAAAATGGAAAGAGGACAGGTTTTAGTCGCCTGCGGCACTGATATCGAATATATGGATGCTATCAAGGATGCAGCGGCAATCATCACGGAGGAAGGCGGCCTGACTTCGCACGCGGCGATTGTTGCTATAAGCTTGGGCAAGCCGGCAGTCGTTGGCGTGGAAAACGCTACCGCGTTGATTGAAAGCGGCGAAACGATAACAGTAGATGCCATTAGGGGATTGATATATCGCGGCAAAGCTAATGTTTTATAGAAAACAGCTGATTATCAAAGCACGGGGGGTTGACAATGATGACTAAGAATACAGCGCTGGTGTATCATCCTGATTACCTGATACACACCCAGGGTCAGCATCCTGAAAGAAAAGAACGGCTTGAACAGATCATGTTGGCTTATCAGGATCAGGATCTGGACAAAATAGTTGACATTGTTAAGCCTCTGCCGGCCAGCGTTGAAGATCTGCAGCTAATTCACGATCCGGATTATATTAAAACGGTGGAAGCGGCTTGCCTGGCAGGCAGGGCATTTCTCGATATGGATACTTATATAGTTCCTGAGTCATATCGGGTTGCGCTCTTGTCAGCAGGTGGAGTTCTGACCGGCTTAAAAATGGTTATGGCTGGTGAACCGGGTAAAGTTTTCGTTATAAACCGTCCTCCGGGTCATCATGCCGAATACGATAAGGCTATGGGCTTTTGCCTTTTTAATAATGTTGCTATAGCAGCGGCCAAAGCTTTCAAAGATTACAACCTGCAGAGAATTGCCATTATCGATTGGGATGTTCATCACGGCAATGGAACCCAGCACAGTTTTGAAGATGATCCACGCCTGCTCTTTATTTCTACGCATCAGAGCCCGGCTTATCCCGGCAGCGGGAGCATCAATGAAAGCGGAAGCGGGAAGGGCGAAGGGTTTACAGTTAACCTGCCGCTGCCGGCCGGCTGCGGCGATGTAGAATATGAATTATGTTTTAATGAAGTGATCGTGCCAATACTCGATCAGTTTAAACCGGAGCTGGTAATTGTCTCCGCAGGTCAGGATGCCTATCACCTCGATCCACTGGCCAGTATGGCCTTAACCCATAAAGGGTATTACATGATGGCTGAAACGCTCGCAGCAGTTGCTGATCGCTGGGCCGGGGGCAGAATGCTGCTTTGTTTAGAAGGGGGCTACCACCTACAGGGGCAGGCCGGAGCTGTGATCCAGGTGCTTAATGCGATCGGCAATCTCGGGTTGCCGATCACTGAGCAAAGCCCGCTCTCCGAACCGGGTCGTTCTTTCAGGGAACATCTGGAGGCGCTAAAGGCAGTTCAGCGCAAATACTGGAAGCTTTAATCCAAATCTAGATTGCGCAACAGCAACCCGCCAGGCATTTTTGGATAGAAATAGGTAGTTTTTTGAGGCATTACGTTGCCTTCCAGGGCACGTTTATAAATAATTTCGACCGGGATCGGATCAAGAATGAAGGCGATACTGTTAGGGTGATCGCTCAAAACTGCCTGCCGGGCCGAAATAAAATCGTGAGGAAAAGTCAGTTGATCTTTTAAACCACTTGCCGTTTCAGGCAGAGCCAGGAATGGTTCAATAATCAATTTATGCAGTAGCTCTACTCCGTAAAGCTCTTCTCCCTGCCCGCTCCTAGGGATCAGCAGCGCATTAAAATCAGATGTCAGCATGGCAAAAGCTTGCTTATCGCTGGTCAGCCGCTGCCATTCGGCCTGGAAGCTCTGCTCATCAAGGGATGCGGATTGATCCATTTTAACCAGGTCAAAGTTGTCGTTACAGATCTTAATGAGCTTTGCATAAGTCTCGGATTGAAGGTTACTGATCAGGCGGTGAGTGGGCAGCATCAGCAATCCCGGCTCTTTCATGCTGACCAGGATGGCTAAAATGTAATCAGCGGCAGAACCGTCCGGTTCATTTCTATAATCTTTATAGTTAAGAGCGGTTTCGTAGCGATGGTGCCCGTCAGCGATGAGCAGGGCCTGGGCTTTGATCGATTCTACAATCTCTTTCTGCTGTTCGGGGTGATCAATTTTAAATAAGCGATGATTTTGCCCAGACTGATCAATAATGTTGAAAAGCGGCTCAGTGCTGCCGATCTCTTTTAAAAGCCTCAGGATAAGCTCTTCCGGATCGGGAAAGAGGGTAAAGATGGGACTGATATTGGTTCTTGTAGCTTTTAACAACTCAAAGCGGTCTGCCTTGGGTGCGGAAAAGGTCTGCTCATGGGGTAACACCTGACCGCTGCTGTAAGGTTCAACTTTAAGCGCGGCGAAGATTCCCCGTCGACAGTAATCAAGGCCGTTGTAACTAAATGATTGTTCATAGAGATAAAGCGTTTTCTGCTTTTCCGGTTGCACAAACCCTTCAGCCAGCCAGGACGATAAAGTATCAGCCGCCCTGCTGTAACGGTTGTCTTCGGCATTGTCGTCAGGAAATAATTTTCCGAACTCAAGACGAACTATATTATAAGGGCTAAGATTATAAAGAAATTCTTGTTCTTCTATACCCAATACGTCGTAAGGGGGAGCGATAACCCGGTCTAATGAGCCGAGCAGCCCTTGATTGTACATAAGTCCCCTGAAGGGGCGAATTTCTGCCATCGTTTTTCCTCCGAACTGATACAGGCTGTTAATCGGTAATATCAAGTTTCATTTTATTACAGCCGGAAAGTAATGGCAACAGGTCAGGTATATTGAATCTTATTGAATCGCCTTTTTTAGAATCGCCTTTTTCAATTGCCTTCATTACTTAACTATGCTATACTACCTCTGGCTATTTTAAATACTCACGCCTGCTGAGCCTGGTTCCTGTTGGCGAAAAGCTTGGAATCGACGATGAAACAGACGGTGGTAAAAACAAAGGAGGAGCTATCTTGGCCAAGGTAAGTATGAAACAGTTGTTGGAAGCGGGTGTCCATTTCGGTCATCAAACCCGCCGCTGGAATCCGAAGATGAAACCCTATATCTTCACTGAACGTAACGGTATCTACATTATCGATCTTCAAAAGACAGTCAAGCTGATGGATGTCACCTACAATTTTGTGCGTGACTTAACAGCTGACGGGGGCAGTATCATTTTTGTCGGCACTAAGAAGCAAGCCCAGGAGTCGATTCGCACTGAAGCTGAACGCTGCGGTGCGCACTACGTGAATCACCGCTGGCTGGGTGGGATGCTCACTAACTTCAACACGATCCGTCGCCGGATTGACAGAATGATCGAACTGGATCGGATGGAAGAAGACGGCACTTTCGAGCGCCTGACCAAAAAAGAAGTGCTGAACCTGCGCAATGAAAAAGAAAGACTGTTAAAATTCTTACGCGGCATTCGCGATATGAAAAAGATCCCCGATGCGATTTACATTGTTGACCCACGAAAAGAAAAAATCGCTGTCGCTGAAGCCAGGAAACTGGATATTCCGGTCATCGCGATTCTTGATACGAACTGCGATCCTGATGAGATCGATTACCTGATTCCCGGCAATGATGATGCAATCAGGGCAGTTAAACTGATCACCTCCGTGATCGCCGATGCGGTGCTTGAAGGTAAGCAGATCAGCGAAACCCCTGATGTTGAAAAGCAGACTGAAGAAGTTGATGAAGTTAAGCCGGAGTTTGTAGAAGAAGCAGTTCCTGTAGAGATCGAAGAGAAAGAATCTAGCGTTGTAGAAGATAGTCTTGCGGAACCTGTTGAAGAAACCGTAAGTGTTGAAGAACAGGAAGAAAAAATAGAAGAATAGTTAACAGGAGAGTGTAAATAGATGCATATTGATGCAAAAGTGGTAAAAGCCCTTCGTGAAAAAACCGGAGCCGGTATGATGGATTGTAAAAAGGCGCTGACCGAAGCCGAAGGAAATGAAGAAAAAGCGATCGATATTCTAAGGGAAAAAGGTCTCGCTGCTGCTGCCCGTCGTTCCGGAAGAGCGGCCAATCAGGGTATTGTTGATTCTTACATTCACATGGGAGGCAAAATCGGTGTTTTGGTAGAGGTTAACTGCGAAACCGACTTTGTGGCCCGCAATGATGAATTTCGTGAGTTTGTACGCAATATCTGTCTTCAGGTTGCAGCGACAAATCCTCTTTACTTGAAAAAGGATGAAGTACCGGAGAGCATTCTTGACAAGGAACGCCAAATTATCAAGGCCCAGGCCTTAAATGAAGGTAAACCGGAAAAGGTGATAGAAAAGATCGTCGAAGGGCGGCTTGAAAAATACTACCGGGAAAATTGCCTGCTGGAACAGACTTTTGTCAAGGACGAAGATCTGACAATCAGCGATCTTTTAACATCGATGATTGCCAAGATTGGCGAGAATATTGTAATCAGGCGCTTCACCCGCTTTGAAATTGGCGAGGGGCTCGCGGAAGAGTCTTCAACCTGCAGCTAATCAAAAAAAAGAACACTGCAAAGTGTTCTTTTTTTAATAATCGATGAAGCTTAGGGCAAATTATTTATCGGTTTTGAAGGTAGTTTTTTATATTTTGTCGAATATAGGATAAGTTGGAGGTGCAGATTGGAAAAGCCTGCCTATAACAGGGTTGTGATCAAACTAAGCGGCGAAGCAATGGCTGGTGAGCAGGGCTTCGGGATTGATCAGGAAGTAATCGAAAGCATTGCTTTACAGATCAAGGAAGTTACTGAATATAATGTTCAAATAGCGATCGTAGTCGGTGGCGGGAATATCTGGCGGGGCGCCCAGGCCGGTGACAAAGGCATGGACCGAGCGACAGCCGATTATATGGGTATGCTGGCTACTGTAATCAATGCCCTGTCCCTGCAGGATGCCCTTGAAAGAAACGGGGTTGATACCAGGGTCCAGACGGCACTTGAGATGCAACAGGTTGCAGAGCCCTATATCAGGCGGCGAGCATTGCGTCATCTCGAGAAGGGACGGGTGGTGATCTTTGCCGGAGGAACCGGAAACCCGTACTTTTCAACAGACACAACAGCCGCATTGCGGGCAGCGGAGATAGAAGCGGAAGTAATACTTCTCGCAAAAGGTAAGGTTGATGCAGTTTACGATGCCGATCCACTGACTAACCCGACGGCCAAACGCTTTACCGAATTAAGCTATATCGAAGTTATTAACCAGGGCTTGGGAGTTATGGATTCTACAGCTGCCTCGCTTTGTATGGATAACAAAATAAGGATTATCGTTTTTGGCTTAAACCTCGGCAACATCAAAAAGGTGATTATGGGCGAAAATATCGGGACAACGATCAGAGGTGAGTGATTTATGTTAGAACTGGTATACAGTGATGCAGAAGAGCGGATGGAAAAGGTAATCAACGCTTTCCAGCGTGAG
>CAYGHB010000002.1:0-17964 GCA_964349375.1 uncultured Syntrophomonadaceae bacterium
ATTGACCAGCGGGTTACCCTGGTAGCAATCTTCAAAGTAAATTTCGCCGCCCACTATAGGGATGCCGACACAGTTGCCGTAACCGCCAATTCCAGCGACAACGCCGTCGAAAAGATAGCGGCCACGCGCATCTTTAAGGTTGCCAAACCGCAGCGAATTTAAAAAGCCACTGGTTGTGCGCCCATGGTAAAGATATCCCTTAAAATACCGCCCACTCCCGTGGCAGCGCCCTGCGGATCCAGAACCGACTGCTTTAAAGTAACTTCAACCTTAGCTTTCCAGTGCAGGATTATCTCCTCCCTCGAGGCGCCTTAAAACTTCCCGGTAAGCATCAATAACCCCGCCAAGATCACGGCGGAAACGGTCTTTGTCCAGCTTTTCACCGCTGCTGCTATCCCAGAAACGGCAGGTGTCCGGAGATATCTCGTCTCCCAGGATTACCTGACCCTGGTGGCGGCCAAATTCTAGCTTGAAATCAACCAGGGTGATCCCTTTTTGTTCCATATAAGGGATGAGGACAGCATTGATCTTCAGAGCTTCTTTTTCAATGACCGCCATCTCCTCTGCCGTTGCCAGATCAAGGGCATAGATATGGTAGTGGTTAATCATCGGATCATGCAAGGCATCGTCTTTCAGCGAAAATTCAAGAACTGTTTTTTTAAATTTTACTCCTTCTTCAATGCCGAGCCGCTTGGAGATACTGCCGGCGGCAATGTTGCGCACAATCACTTCTACCGGAATTATTTCCAAAGCCTTAACCAGCATCTCCCGCTCGCTTAAGGTTTCAATGTAGTGGGTTTCAATGCCTTTATCTTCCAGCAACTTGAAAAATATTGCCGAGAGGCGGTTGTTCAGGATCCCCTTATCCTGCAGGCGATCTTTCTTGACCCCGTCAAATGCTGTGGCATCATCTTTGAACTCAACCAACAGCCGGTTTGGGTCATCGGTCTTATAGATTTTTTTTGCTTTTCCTTCGTAAAGAAAATCTCCTTTTTGCACTACTATCCCTCCTGCCCAGTATAATTTTGTTCTCTGTCAAACTGTTCCGGGGCTTTAAAGGCCCAGCCGTTTATAAATGTAGTCGACCCGTTGCAGGTAATAGGCGGGGTTAAAGCAGTCCTCCAGTTTTTGGTGCCCCAGTTTCTCCTTTATCACCGGATCTGTAAGCAGAAGATCACTAAAACGCTGACCGCTCTCCCAGGCTTGCATGGCATAACCCTGCACCAGGTCATAGGCCTCATCGCGTGATAAACCGCTTTCCACCAGGACCAGTAAAACCCGCTGCGAATAGATCAGGCCGCCGGTCAGTTCTATATTTGTTGCCAGCTGCTCTTCGTTGACCACCAGCTCGCGCACAATCCTGATTACCTGCTGCAGCATGTGGTCAAGGGCAATAGTGCTGTCAGGCAGAATTACCCTTTCCACCGAAGAGTGCGAGATATCGCGTTCATGCCAGAGGGCAACATTTTCCAGGGCGGTTACAGCATACCCGCGCAGAAGGCGGGCCAGGCCGCAAATTTTCTCCGCTGTAACAGGATTCTTCTTATGCGGCATCGCCGAAGACCCTTTTTGTCCGCCGTAAAAAGGTTCTTCCATTTCCCTGATTTCTGTGCGCTGCAGGTTGCGGATTTCTAAAGCAATCTTCTCCAGGCTCGCCCCGATCAAGGCCAGGGTGGTAACAAATTCTGCATGCCGGTCACGCTGTAAAACCTGGGTGGAAACTGCCGCCGGCTCCAAACCGAGCTTACGGCAGACGTATTCCTCAATAAAGGGATCGATGTGGGCAAAGTTACCGACTGCTCCGGATATTTTTCCTACCCTTATGGATTCTGCCGCCTGATCTAAACGTTTAATATTTCTCCGGTTTTCAGAGAGCCAGAGTGCAAATTTTAGGCCGAAGCTTGTCGGCTCGGCGTGAACACCGTGCGTGCGCCCGATTGTCGGGGTCTGCTTATAGTGCAGAGCTTGTTCGACAAGAACCTTTTCAAGCTCCCTTAAGCCGAATTTGAGCAGCGCCGCCGCCTCGACCAGCATAACCGAAAGGGCAGTATCGACAATGTCGTAGGAGGTCAGACCATAGTGAAAGTAGCGGCTTTCGGTGCCCAGAGACTCGGCAACCGAGCGGGTAAATGCAACAACGTCGTGCCTAGTTTCTTTTTCCAAGGCGTCGATCCGCCCGACATCGAAGCTGGCGTTGGCAGCGATTAGCGCCGCCGCTTCTTTCGGAATTACCCCCAGTTCAGCCCAGGCCTCGCTGGCCAGAATTTCCACTTCCAAAAATTTTTGATAGCGGTTCTCCAGGCTCCAGATTTTGCCCATAGCCGCACCGGTATAGCGATCAATCATTACTGATCACCCGGTTCAGGCCTTTTGCACTGGCCTAGTTTATCGCGCAAAGCGCAATCTTTTTCTTCTACTTTAGCCGCTGCTGCGCCGCGGGCATAACGGGCGGTTTTTTCCGAATGGTGGTGCGCGCTGGAGACCACCATCTCCCAGCCGATTCCAAATTCATCAAGCGCATCGGCACATTTCTGCATGATTGGCAGGTTCGAATCGCTGCCCATGACAATCCCTACCTGAATCTCCGGCATTGTTAATCAACTCCGATCTCTCGCTATAGCGGGGCACTCGCTCAACATTCAAGCAATAGCGCCCCGCTCAGATTATTTTGCAGAACTACCAGAAGTAGCTTAATTAAAGCTGTAACAGATCTATGTATTTTATTCCTGTATGCAGACCTTATCTCCTCTCCGGTAGCTTACAAATCTTACCTTACTGCCAGAAGAAGTGAATCAGCGAAATAACAGCCAGGATATAAAGCAGCCAGTGCACCTCTTTGAATTTCCCGGCAACGAGCTTGACGATTGGGAAAGCAATAAAACCGAAGGCAATACCATCAGCAATGCTGAAGGCCAATGGCATGAAGATGATTGTCAGGAAAGCCGGAAAAGCCTCTGTAAAGTCTTCAAAATCGATCTTGGCAACCGCTCCAACCATCAATACCCCGACAATGATCAGCGCTGGCGCTGTTGCTTCGGCCGGGATTAGGCCGGCCAGGGGTGCCACAAAAAGAGCCAGGAAGAATAGTAAACCGGTGACCACCGAGGTAAACCCGGTTTTTCCACCCTCCGAGATGCCGGCAGTCGATTCAATATAAGTGGTGACAGTACTGGTACCCAGCAGTGCACCGCCCATGGTACCAATTGAATCTGCAAGCATCGCTTTATTAACCCGCGGCAGGCGTCCCTCCTCGTCGAGGAAGCCGGCCCGGGCACCGGTCCCCAAAAGGGTGCCCATGGTATCAAAAACATCAACAAAAACGAAAGAAAATATGACAAAGAATGGAATTGTAAGGGCTGCGCGTAAATCAAGTTGCATAAAAATCGGAGCCATACTGGCCGGAGGACCAAAAATACCGCCAAGACCTGAAGGCAGTGGCTGAATGCCCATGATAAAGCTGACCACGGTTGTCAGCAAGATGCCGATCAGGATTGCCCCTTTCACTTTGCGGGCCATCAGAACAGCAATGATCAAGATTCCGATCAGCGCCAGGAGTGGTCCGGGAGCAGTCAGGTCTCCGAGGGTAACCTGTGTCGGCTCGTAGCCCACAATGATCCCGGCATTCTGCAGGCCGATGAAAGCGATAAAGATCCCGATCCCGGCAGCTACTGCGCTTTTCAGGCTGGTCGGAACAGCTGCGTCAATATGGCTGATCGCGCCGGAAATAGAGAGGATCAGAAAAACAACTCCGGAGATAAATACTGCACCCAGCGCGGCTTGCCAACCAAACTGAGCGGCAACCACAAAGGCGAAGAAAGCATTAAGCCCCATTCCGCTGGCCAGGGCAAAGGGATAATTAGTCAGTAAGCCCATTAGGATTGTGGTTACACCGGCAGCAATGATTGTTGCAGTCATCACGGCACCGAAATCCATACCGGCAGTGCTTAAAATTGCCGGGTTTACAAAAATAATATAAGCCATGGTCATAAAGGTGGTAGCGCCGGCATTAATCTCGGTCTTCAGTGTAGTATCGTGCTCTTTGAAATGAAAAAACTTTTCCATCATCATCCTCCTTCTTTACAATATGCTTCGTTTTAGGAAATTACTCTTATTCATTTGCCCTTTGTCCTTATCAACCACCTCCCTGATGCCAATAAATAAGCCCGGACAGATAGGAATCGAGCGAAACCTACCCGCCTGGGCTTTTATCCCTTCGGTGTGGCATCCTGTACGCATTTACCTTAGCTGTAGACTGAATGCCTGCGCCACTCGGACCAGCCTTCCTGCTTTTCTTGCGTAAAATCTTACAGGAGCGGAACCCTAGGCGCACTTTCCCTCGTTAAAATATTCTTTTAACGATAGATATATATTTAGTTTTTCTCCCTGGCACTGAAGGCGCTTTCTTTCTAGATTTCCGCCCTCTTCAGGCAGCATCATTTACAAATCTATACTTCCTGCTTTCGATTTATGTTTTTCGCCAATGATCTCCAATAATCCTGCTTTGAAGATCAAATAATCATCTTTTTCGCTTTTAATAATTTAAAGAGCCATTTGCGATCTTTGATCACTACCGATAAATAAGAATAGGTGGCTGCTACAACCCATCCCCCGTCAGCCGACCCCACATTACCTAACCGGCTAATATGGTGCGGGTGTATTCCCTGCCGGCGGTGGCATCGGGTGCGTAGAAATCGGCACCGATTTGCTCTGCAAATTCCCGGGTCACGGGCGCACCGCCAATCATTACTTTTACCTGGTTACGCAGCCCGGCTTTTTCAATTGCTTCGATCGTCTCTTTCATCGAGAGCATTGTCGTCGTCAGGAGCGCGGAGAGACCGACAAAATCGGGTTTTTCCTCTTGAATCGCCTGTACAAACTTTTCCGGTGCGACATCGCTGCCCAGATTAACAACTTCAAGGCCGGAACCTTCGAATATTGTCACAACCAGGTTCTTGCCAATATCATGCAGGTCTCCTTGCACCGTACCGATTACCACTTTCCCCACAGGTTTCATGGCGCTTCCGGCCAGGTAAGGTTTGATTATCGTCATGCAGGCACCCATTGCCTTGGCTGCCACTAGCATATCGGGAATATGGTAGTCTCCCGCTTGAACCAGGTTACCGACCTCATCCATGGCCGGGATCAGCGCCTCTTTGACGATCGCCTCCGGGTCCACACCTCCAGCCAGCAGCGCTTCGACCTGCATTCCAGCTTCCGCTGTCTTTCCCGTAGCAACCAGTTGTTTTAAGTTTTCCACGCTCTATCCCTCCCTACGGTATAATAATAGAAGCTCACCCGTTTTTTTGATTCCACTTTTTTAACTCATCCAGCATGGCATAGTAGTTTCTGGTGGGAATAAAATCGGTGATTGAATTGCCCGCGCCAAATGCAAAGTTCCCTCCGGTAGCACAGGCCTCTAAAATCTGCCGGGATCTCGTCCGGACCTGTTCCTCGGAGCCCCGAGCCAAAAGATCCATATCCAGACCGCCGAGGATGGCAATACGGTCGGCGTATTTGGCGTAAACCTGCTCCACCGGTTCAATCACGTCCTGAAAACTGTGCAGGGCGTCAATCCCCACCACTTCGATCAGATCCTCCATCAGAGCGCCGATTTGCCCGCAGGAGTGCAGGATAAACGGTTTGCCATGTTTGTGGCTGGCCTCCACAATTCGCTTGTGGCATGGCAGAACCCGCTCACGCATAAAGGTGGGAGAGAGCATGGTCCCGGTTTTAAAGCCCATATCTTCACCATAAAAGACCGCGCCAACCGCCGGGTGGGCCGCAGCCCGCTCAATAGAAGCTTCGGCCAGTACTGTCAGTCGCTCGAGGATGTCCACCAGCAGCTGCGGCTCTTCGATGCTCTTAATTGCCATATTTTCAAAGCCCATCAGGGTGGTCAGGTCTTCAAAAACTCCGGGGTAAAATGCGATCAGTTTCATCTTTGGTGGAAGCAAAGAGGCCATAAATTCGATAGGACTCATATTGATCTGCTCCTGCGACGGCCAGGGAAATGCTTCCAAATCCGCCCGGCTGGCGATCATCTCGGCATGTTCCTCCCGCCAGACACGCACCTTCCCGCCCTGCGACGGATTGTCTTTCAGATGTCGCCTGGGACGGGGGATGGGCACGCTCACCGTGGAGATGACGTAATCATAGCCCACCGCTTCACTGAAAGCGGTCGCCAGCTGGGCATAGCGCACCCCGAACTGGATCGCTTCTTCTGGTGAAGATGAATCGAGGTTTAACAGCTCAACCAACTCAGTGGAAGAATAGGGCAACTCAATTCCAGTCGCTTCGGCCATAATCCCTATATCTATCCACAGCTCAATCAACGGAACTAGCTTCTGGCCGGGCTCGCGTAGTAGTACCTTACGCAGGTCTTCAAAGTCGGGCTCTTTAAACGGTCTTTCCACTTTCATAGGCGGAAAACCTCCCTCAAGATTATTGATCAGGCATCTAGGATAATCACATAGTTTATTCCTGGCACAGCTTCCAGCGCAGCGGTACATTCAGGTCGCCTTTCCCGCTGAAAACCACGGCACCGTCTTTCAATGTCACCTTTTCCGCTTTGCTATTAACTTCCATGGTGTTGATGCGGCGGAGATCCGCCTGTGGCAGTGTAATCGAAATCTTCCATGTTCCTGCCCGCAGCGGCGCGTACCACCCGCAATACCCCTTTGTCGACCTGGCAAACCCCAGAAGCGGTGAGGAGAGCTCGTACTGCGCCATCGGCAGACGGGGAGAGAGTTCCAGGCCCTCCGGAGTGAATTCAACACCCACCAGCTTGAAGGTCGAATAAAGCGGCCAGGCGTGGGGGTGCATGTTCATCACCGGGAAATCGACCCAATTCATCCCCTTATATTTGAACCCAATATCTGTGTTCTTTTTGCCGGGCAGGTAAGACTCGTCAAATTGGGTTTGCCCGGGATACTCTGAAAGCGCTGAGTTATAGCAGTCCGGACCGCTCCAGATCCCGTACCACACCTCGGGGTACTCTTCAGCATGCCGGCACAAACTGTTTTTCTGCCATTCATCCCAGGCCGCTTCACCGTCTAACAGGGCAAGCGCCCAGATCAGCGTTCCGTTGATCGACGGCCAGACCCCACCGTTGGTCAGGATGCCTGCTTTCGCGCCCCCCTCCTTTTCCATCCGCGCCAGGCCTTTGCTGTAGAGCATCGCTCCGATAAGTGAGGGCTTTCTCAGCAGGCGATCGATATTCCCTGTTAGGGTTTCGGCTTCTTCCTGGGATGCAGAGCGGCCGATTACCGCCCACGGCTGCGGTTCAAGCCACAGCTCTTCGTCGCCCACCCAGCCAAGCTCGGGTCCAAGCCAGGCCCGCTGAAACCAGCGCCCGTTAAAACAGGTCTGCACTGCTTCCCGCTGGGCGGCGGCTTTTTCTGACACCGTAGTCGACTGCTCAGCCTGACCGGTATATTCGAGCATCCGCGCGTAGAGGTCAAAAACATAAGTTGCCATGGCGGCGTTTAAGACCGTTTCTGCCTGTTCTCTGATCAACGCGTGCTGCTCCGGTTCGGCATGGCCGATGACCACGCTGTCGTTCCAGTCGCCGTTGGAAAGCCGCAGCAAACCGTGCTTGCCGCACCCGGTTATATCAATGAGATGATCATAGCAACGCTGCAAAATCCGCTCAACGCTCTCTGATTCCGGCCGCACCCCTTCGGTTGGGTAGGTGGAAACCTTCTCTGCCAAAAATTCACGATCGCGCGTTGCCAAAACATATTCTGCGGTCAGCCACAGCAGCCATAAGGCCGTGTCGCTCGGTTTAAAGGAGACCGGCATTATCATGCCGTGGCCGACAATGCCGTATGGAATTTCACCATCGGGCTGCACTTCCTTTAAGGTGTAGCGAATCGTTTCTTTCACGATCCACGGGCGGCTGTAAATTAACGGCAGGGCATGCTGCAGCGGGTCGCGAGCCGCCCCCTGGAAGCCCATTATATACTGGTAGACGTGGCCCTGAGAAAGAATATGTTCCTGAAAGTAGCTGTCGTAGGTGAGGTTGCTGCCGAGATAGTAGTTGTGCCACTTACACTCACGCTCCACCCACGGTTCGTCCGGAACTGAAAAGATAACTCTCTCTTTTTGCCATCCTGCGCACGTCCGCTGCAGCAGCTCGGGCAACCCTTCGCTGTACCTGGAGAGCAGCTCTTCCAGCTCCCTCTGCTCCGGCAGATATCCATAAGCGTAATAGATTGTTTTTGAGGCGCCGGGCTCCAGTTTGAAGCGGCGCTCGAGCAGCATCGCGTCACCGCCAGGCACAGGCGTTTCCCCCGAAAAAAAGCCTTGCAGGCCGGTCGGTTTTTGGGGGCCCCCGTCTCCGAAAAAGCGAGCCGCGTCTGTTTCCAGCCCGTCGGCTTTTTCGTCAAGGGATACCAAGAAGGTTTGCGGCGGCGATAAGTCGTCAAAGGTGATCTCCGCCAGAGGGGGCGTGCCTGTCCCGCCCAAAAATTCCGAAGCCGATGAAGCGATTGCCATCTGCATCATTTCCCAGGCCTGAATATCCTCTTCACTCCATCCTTGAAACGTTTTAGAGCATAAAAGCCCCCGTCCGTCTGCCAAAGCCTCTATGTCATAGCGAAATGCTTCGGCCATTCGGCGACGGATAGCGGGGGTATTCTCAAAGCCGCCGGCCAGGACCGCGGTTAGCATCGCCCGGAAAGAAAGCTGGTAGATGCGGCAGCCCCAGTATTCAACCCAGCGCAGCTCCGCCGCGGAAGCGCCCTCATTGGTCACCTCGACCTGTGAGATCAAGAGAGGATCGTCTCCAAAGGGGGCAAAAACCGTTTGGGCGACCCGGTAACCTTTATCCCGCACTGTTTTTTTAACATACCCGGTCCCGAAGAGCCGCTCAAATGAGTCTTCTTCACCGCTGTAGTAAGTGCTGAGCACCTTTTGCCCGTCGGTCAGATAGCCGAAGCCGCCGGCGTACTGCTTTTCCGGCGGATAGTAATCGTTTAAATATTTCGGGCTTCCTTCATCCTGGCGCACCCGGATTGTCCCGTTATTGGAAACCACGGCCACCAGCCTATCATTACCTACCTGATGGGAATGCTCCGCCGGCGCCCGCCAGACAGGGTTTACCGGGGTGAGAGCCTTGAGGTCTTTGGTCTGGTTGCAAGTATACCGGTAGACTGGCTGCCCGAATTCATCTTCCTGCCACTCGCCGAAATGGCCGGATCCGATTGCTTTCTTGCCCATAATTCCACCCCTTTTCCTTGCTTCAAAAACAACACCTTATCTCTTGCAGGGCCACCTGCATTCTTAGACGTCTCAGGCCCCGGCTGCTGGGCTGTCGGTTTATGTTTTTTGCCCGACTTTGCGTTCGTTGATCTCGCTTAACAGCTCCCCGTAAAACTTGGCGTCAATTTTATAGAAAAGCATGATAAAGATAGCGAGAATTCCGCTGATCACCGGGAAAAGAGCCAGCATATAGAGAATAATATTCTGGGCCTGCGGCGACTGGGCGACGTTGGGAACATACCCGGCCCAGGAGAGCAGCAGGCCGGCCAGAGCGCCCCCGACGGCGTAGGCCATTTTCGTCGTAAAAGTCAGGGTGGAATAGATGATCCCTTCACCCCGGTCGCCTGTTTTCCACTCGCCATATTCCACCGTGTCGGGAATCATCGACCAGATCAGCACAAAGAGCATTCCGCCGCCGACACTGCCCACGGCAGACAGCAAGATAATCACGGCTAGGTTTTCATAAGGAGTAAACAATATCCCCAGTCCGGTAATGGCGGGGAGCAATGTGGCCAGGATATAGAGGTTTCGTTTACTGCCCAGTTCTCGGGCCAGCATTGGCGCCAGTATCGCGCCCAAGACCATCGAAACCACCACCACCAGCATAAAAATGGGGTAGACACTTTCGTTACCGAAATTGTATTTAAAAAAATAGATCGCCGCAGTGGTGCGCATTTCATTGGCGGTCGAGGTAAAAAATACTGCCGAAATAAGGATCAGCAGATACTTGTTGCGGGGAATCAACTTTACATGATCTTTGAAGCTAGGACGCTCTCTTTTCACCAGGGTTTCCTTCTCCCGGGTGCCAGCAAAGCAGATCAAGAACAACACCAACGACAAAATCGCATAAATCCCTACCGTGAAGCTAAAGCCGGCTTGCTCCGTGGGAAATAAACTGACTAAAGGGAGCGTCGCCACAGCAATAACCAGGACGGTAATATAGGTTGAAACCAACATGTAGGATGCCAGCTTCGAACGTTCGTTCGTATCCTGGGTAATCACGGCGGCCAATGAATTATAAGGAATATTCACCACTGTGTAGAAGATGCCCAGTAAAATATAGGTCACAGCGGCGTAAACAATTTTACCTGACGGTGAGAGATCCGGAGTGGTAAAAGTTAACACGTAGATCGCCGCCAGGGGTACGGAACCGAATAGCAGGTATGGGCGGAACTTTCCCCACTTCGTACGCGTCTGATCGGCAAAATAGCCCATGACAGGGTCATTTACCGCGTCAAAGATGCGGGCCGCCAGAAAAAGTGCGCCGGCAGCCGCCGCCGGAATCCCGAAAACATCGGTATAAAAATAGAGCATGTAAAGACTGATCATCATCCAGATAAAATTAGAGGCTGAACCGCCCAGACCGAAACCAAGCTTCTTACCGAAAGACAGCTTATCCACAGCACCTGACACCGCTTGTTCTTCCCTTTCTTGCATCTGATCAACTCCCCTGATAATTATTTACTAACACTTTCTAAACCTTCGAATCGTCTCCATCATGGCCATAAAGTTCTCCACGGGAATTTTTGGCTGGGCATTGTGAATGGTATTAAAAACAAACCCGCCTCCCGAGCTAAAAATATTGATTCTTTCCCGGACCTCGCGCCGCACCTCTTCGGGTGTGCCGAAAGGAAGGGTCTTTTGCGTATTCACCCCACCGCCCCAAAAGGTTACCTGGCGGCCGTACTTATTTTTTAAGGCAGCTGGGTCCATCCCGGTTGCGGAGCATTGAACCGGATTGATGATATCGAAACCGGATTCTATCATGCTATCCAGCAAAGGCTCGATGGCACCGCAACTGTGTTTGAAAACTTTCCAGTTGGTGCGGCTGTGAATCCAGACGGTCATTTTGCGGTAGTACGGCAGGTACAGTTCCCGGTATAGCTCTACCGAACAAAAGGGTGCGCTCTGGGTGCCAAAGTCATTGCCGCACAGGTAAACAACGTCAATCTTATCGCCCACAGCCTGCCGGTACATCTCCAGATTTTTCAAAGCGATATCCGTCTGCCGATCAAATAGTTCTTTTAAATAGGACTTGCGGGCGATGGTTGAGATATACCACTCTTCAATATCGCGGATCCCTTTGGGCTCCTTTAATGCCAGCCCCGGCACCAGGGCGATATCCCCTAAAGCGGTGCCCGGGGGGCTGCCCATGATCGCATAATCTGTTTCGCGGTAGAGCCGCCCGGCTTCCGTTTCGATATAGCGCAAATCGTCCTCTTCCAGCAAGGTAAATTCTTCTAAGTTGTCTTCAACATTCAGCCCAGCCTCATCAATCGGTTTTTGGCGGATGATCGCGTCAAAGTAATAGCCCCCGCGCGGCATCACGGCGCTGGGTGCGACACTTCGATCGCCCTGCGGATAGGCTAAAATATTTCCCGATGCATCCGACTCGGTATTCAACCCGCCGGGAACCAGGACAGGTGTTCCGTCAAATAACCGCCACGGCCGCCAGTCTTTATTCTCAATGCCGAAAGAGCATTTCCGCGGTAGGATACCGACGACGTCAGTTTGCAGATAATCTTTCAGTTCATCATCGACTTCCCCCAGCATTTGAAACGGATCGATTATTTTAACTGCTCTGCGCTCCAGGCCCAGTTTATTACGCAGTTGGAAGATCAGGCTGGCCGAAATTCCCGTTACCGGTGAAGCGCCAAAATCAACCGGCAGCATATCGGTTTCCCGGTGATTTAAGGCCGCCTGAATTCTTTCTCTTGGTATTATCGCCGCCACCTCCTTTGTGCAACAAGCTGTTTTTAATCGGTGGTTTTTTGCCTGTATTATTTCATGTAACGTTTCACCTTGAAAAAACTACCGTTCCCACCACCCCTTCCGACCGATTAGTCAATCAGCGATTTTAGCCGTTCTTCCGCATTCTTTAGGCATGCTTCCGCTGAGATTTCACCGGCTAATACTTTTTTGATCTCTTCTCCCAGGATCTCTTCATACTCTCCCTGTTTAAGGATGGTCGCCCCCCCACGGTACGGACTGCTGCGCTTCCGCGCCAACTTGTAACTGCGGTAGGCTACATCAAGCCAGGGATAAAGTATACTTAAATCGGCGCTCTTGTAATCTGACTTACAGGCCGTAGTCCCCCCGAGAATAGAATAGGGAACCGCCAATTCATGACTGCAAGCCCACTTGACAAAATAGAGGGCTTCACGGGGCTTCTCTGAATGCTTATTGACAACTAGAGACCAACCGCCTAAAAGAGGTTTGCCGCCGGGGACCACCTAGTAGCCGACACAGCCTTTCAAATCTTTTCTCATCTGGGAGCTAATCCGAGTAGAGTGGGATTCATACTGGATCATCATCGCGCACTGCCCGCTGCAGAAATCATTAATTTCGCCGTCCCAGTCGTTTTCAATGACCCAGGGCGGGGCGTAACTGTAGCTCTGGATAAAATTCTTCAGTGCGTTTAAAGCCTCGCTGGATTGGATGGCCACATTGCCGTTTTCATCAAAAGCCCGGGCACCGTAAGCCCATTTCCGGGGGCAGAATTCGTTGGTAACAAATAACGGCAGCTTCGCCGCCATGGTGATACCGTAGGGGGTCGGCGAGCTATTTATAGCTGTGGTAAAGAACCTGGCAATCTTGTTAAACTCCGGCCAGTTGCGTGGCGGTCGCAGCGAGCTGTCATACATCCGGTTATAGGCGGAGCGTAAGTCCTTGTCGGCAAAAAGGTCCTTTCGGTAGAAAAGGATCTGGGTGCCGGGCATAAAGGGAAGGCCGAAGACCCGGCCCTTGTGGATACAGTAGCTTTCAAACAGCCCATTGATGAAGCGATCCTCCGGAAAACCGCCATCATCTTCGATGGCGTCGGTAATATCGGCGATGGAGCCAGTCTCGCACATGGCGTAGAAGCGGGAGACATCGACCATGAAAACGTCGAAGCTATTTGATGCTTTCACCAGCTCCTTCTCGGTCTGCTCGTATAGTTCTTCGAATGTCATCATCTGAATCTCCATATTCAGACCAAACTTCTCCTTGAAGTGGGGCAACAGCAGTTTGATCGCATGGGCCGCCGGGCTTTCCAATAAAAGAGCGCTGAGGTCAGCCCCGGGCTGCCGGTGCTTCTTCTGAAAGGCCCTGGAAGGGACCAGCGCGCAGGTGCCGCGTATGACAAGCTCGTTCTTGATATAGCGCTTGCCGACTTCGAACATCTTCGGTTTGCGGATGTTTTGAACCAGCAGATCGCAGACAGCCCGGCTGATCTCTTCCACCGGCCGTTCAATGGCGGTATGCAGCATTTTCCCGTGATTGAGCCAAGTTGTTTCCACCAGGGTGATCATAGAGAGATCTTCGGGAATGGAGATGCCGTTGAAAAATGCGGCCTCAAAAATCCCGTCCGCCATGGCCTTACTGGACAAAATCACTGCCGTCGGAGGTAGTGTCATCTGCAATAGAGCAAACATCTCTTTAAAGGCGCTTTCTTTGGTGGCCTCTACCCTCCGCACCAGCGCATCGTCTGAGGGAATGCTGCAGCCGCACAAAGCCTCGCGGTAACCCTGGATCAGCGAGAGATCCGAGAAGCTCTCCTCACCCGAGATCAAGGCGATCCGCCGGTGGCCCAAGCCCATCAGATAGAAGACAGCCTCTTGCACTGCGGTGCGGTTGTCGAAGGCAACGAAGTTAACGTCCTCGCCCGTGAGGCATTCTTTTTCCAGGTAGACCGCCGGCAGATCGCTTTCGGCCAACTCCGTGATCTTACTCGATGCCTCTTCCTGGCACGAATAGAGCACAACGCCGTCGAAGAGATGCTGCATCACGTTTTCTAGCACCGTGTTCTCATCATCGGCCATGCTGTTGGTGATATACAGCGAGAGGTTAAAGCCGCTTTCCCGCAGGTACCGCTCACTGTTCTTGATAAATTCGCTTAAATACGGATCCATCAGGTTCGGCAACACCAGGGCGATGTTGTTGGTCCTGCTGTTTTTCAGGCTTCGGGCTACCCCGTGCGGGGTGTACCCCAGCTCTCCGATGGCCTGCTCGACGGCAAGTCTCAGCGCTTCGTTGACCTTCTTGCCATTGATGACATTAGAGACCGTGCCGACAGAAACCCCGGCATGCTTGGTCACCTCTTTGATTGTTGCCATAAGAGCTACCTCGCCTGTGAAACGTTTCATGAATGATTTCTTATAAAATAACCCGGTTAATAATATTTGTCAATACAATGTGAATTAGTCCGTCGCCCCGTCACGTTGGCCCAGAAAAAATTTTCCTTGACACACCTGCTCCCCTATGTTAGTGTTTGAAATCAAAGAGAATAAGACTCTGCCGATGACAGGAACTAGTAACCTGGATTGGGTCGACCCAGAGAGCCGGTCTGAGGAAGCTTAAAACTTCCAAAGCTGAAAGTCCGGCGTCGATGCACCGTGTGAATGGCTCCTGGAGGTGCCGGCTGAAAGCGCTAAGGCGCAAGTAGACCCGGTCGGAACTTTCACCGATAAAAGAAAGCAGGTCTCAGATAGTATTGACTAAAAAGCTATCTCGCACCTGAGTGAGCGACCTGCCAAGGCAGGTAACCAGGGTGGTACCGCGAATAACTCTCGTCCCCGGACGGGAGTTTTTTATTTGCCAATATAAGCTTTCTAAAAAAAGGAGGAAATAACATGAAAGAGCGAAACATAACCTTACCCCTGAAAGAGATGCCCCGCCAGTGGTACAATATTCAAGCAGATTTGCCCACACCGCTGGACCCGCCCCTGCACCCGGGAACAAAACAGCCGATCGGACCGGATGATTTAAAACCGATCTTTCCCATGGGTCTGATCATGCAGGAAGTATCACAGGAAAGATTTATTGATATCCCTGAAGAAGTTATGGAAATTTACAGCCTCTGGAGGCCAAGCCCGCTTTACCGGGCTTATAACCTGGAGCGGAAGCTGGGAACTCCGGCCAAGATTTACTACAAGAATGAAGGAGTAAGCCCGACCGGCAGTCACAAACCGAACACTGCCGTACCCCAGGCCTACTATAACAAGCAGGAAGGTAAAAAACGGCTCTCCACTGAAACCGGAGCCGGACAGTGGGGCTGTTCGCTGGCCATGGCCTGCAACTACTTTGACATGGGCTGCGAAGTTTACATGGTTAAAGTAAGTTACGGTCAAAAACCGTACCGCCGCTCAATGATGGAAATGTGGGGGGCAAAAGTTCATGCCAGCCCTACAAACTTAACTAAATCGGGTCGCGATATCCTGGCCGCCGATCCTGATTCAATGGGCAGCTTAGGCATAGCGATCAGCGAAGCAGTTGAAGATGCTGCCGGCCGGGATGATACCAACTACTCCCTGGGCAGTGTGCTTAATCATGTGATGCTTCACCAGACGATCATCGGCCAGGAAGCCAAAAAACAGCTGGCCCTGGTTGGTGATTATCCCGATTACGTAGTCGGTTGTTGCGGCGGCGGCAGTAACTTTGCCGGGATAGCTCTGCCTTTTATCCATGATAACCTGCGCGAAGATAAGAATGTGCGCTGTATCGGTATTGAACCGGCTGCCTGCCCGACATTTACCAAGGGCAAATTTACTTACGATTTTGGTGACGTTGCCGGACTGACACCGCTGCTGAAGATGTATACCTTGGGGCACAACTTTATGCCTCCCGGCATTCATGCCGGCGGTCTGCGTTATCACGGCCAATCCCCGATTTTGAGCCGCCTGTACCACGACAAACTGATGGAAGCGCGCGCTGTCGGCCAGGAAGGTGCCTTTGAAGCAGCGCTCACTTTTACCAAGACTGAAGGTATCGTTCCTGCCCCGGAATCGTCACACGCAATCAAGGGCGCAATCGATCTGGCCCTTGAATGCAAGGAAGCAGGAGAAGAAAAAACGATCCTCTTTAACCTAAGCGGCCATGGCCACTTTGACATGACTGCCTATGACGACTACCTGGCCGGCAAAATCAAGGATGTCGATTACCCGCAGGAAATGATCGACAAATCAATTGCCAGGCTTAACGAAATGCTGGGCAATTAGTTTTATTAAACTGTCGGACCAGATCAGAGATTAAAATAAAAGCAGAGGATATCTTTTCTTAAATACTTCTATTGTTATTTGGCTTTTACGATCAGGGCCCCTTAAAATTAAGGGGCCCTGATTTACTTTATCATTTTTTTGCAGGAAGTGAAGCGATTGGCAGCTCTACCGGTTAATTAGCATTATCTGAAAAACTGCATCGGGTTCACCGCTTTATGCTGGTAGTAGGAACGCCACTGCCGGCTGCCGTCATCTTCGCGAATCTCAAAATGAAGGTGCGCCCCCTTAGCCCTGCCAGTTGCGCCAACCTTACCGATCACCTGACCCCTGGAGACAGAATCGCCCTTTTGTACCAGGTTAACGCTGTTGTGCAGGTAGAGGGTCCAATAAGCGCCATGCTGAATAATGATATAGTTGCCCTGGGTGCTGCCCCATCCAGTAAAATAAACTGTTCCGCTATCGGCAGCCAGGATATTTGTTCCACTTTCGATGTGAATATCAATTGCTGAGTGTCCCGGTTTGAAGCCGTTGTAGACAATCCCTTCGCCCTGCACCGGCCAGATAAACGATCCGCTGCCTCGGCTGCTTCCACCATCGGCCGGCAGCGCTTTTACCCCTACCCGCTCAACCTGCGTAACCGGTTCCTCTAAGATAGTCTCCTCGATCGTAATCCGTTCCACTTCAAGGCCGTTTTCCCTGACGATGTGAAAAACTACTTCCTTCGCGCCGTCCTGCCCGGGAATATCTATTTCCGATTGGTTGACAAAAAGGTTGTAATCTTCGACATAATCAACCTGAAAAGGAATTGCTATGATTGTCGTTAACTCTTCTAATGTTTTTACATGGATTCTAATTTCGCTCTCTTGTGCCCGGCTCCCCGCTTTCTCTGCTGCAAGCGCCTTAGAGTAGCCAACTGCCTCAATTATTTCACGGTCATCAAGGTAGCGACTGAACAGGTGGGAGCGCTGATCCGAGGCAGCAAGCAAAGTAGCTTCAAACTCTGGCTTATCAGGGTTATCATTATCGGTTAGCAGGGCTAAAACTTCTTCTGCGCTAAAGAGGCTTTCAGGAGCAACCCGGCACTCTTCAAGGGCAATCTCCTCGACGATAGTCACTTCGAAGACTGTCCCTGCATCCTCACTGGAGCTTACACTGCTGTATCTGGCGACAAGAGTTTCTACTACTTTGTCGAGTTCGCTTTTACAGGCAACCGGCGCAAGGGTTTCTCCGTCTACTTTTATCAAATAAGCAGAAGCAAGAAAAGAGATCTTGCGGCGAATCTGGTCGCGCACGGCTGTCGGATCAGGTTCGCTGCCAACCCTGATTTCCCGATTGAAGGTGATCTCTTCCTCCGGTTGCAGATCCAAACCATATAAATCACCGCAGCGTATTACAATATCATCAACAAAACTCTCGATTTCGCCGGCATCAGAAACAATCCCCAGTTCGATGTCGTCCAGATAAACAACATAGACCTGGCTGCTCATATAGTGGTTTAACCACAAGAGCGACGTGAGCAAAAAGACCGAACAACCTATAAAAAAGAAGATGCCCTTATATACTTTTCGCATCTAATATCCCTTCCGTTTAAATGTTCTAAGGTAACAAACCGTTTAGTTATTATACACTATCATGGTCATCATTTGAAGTGCTGCTCATGGCCATACACTTTATCTCCGGATACGTACTAATCCTTGCCGTCTCTAAAAGTATTCCTTGAAAAGCG
>CAYGHB010000002.1:18064-26037 GCA_964349375.1 uncultured Syntrophomonadaceae bacterium
TATCTCCGGATACGTACTAATCCTTGCCGTCTCTAAAAGTATTCCTTGAAAAGCGACCGGCCGATTAGCAGGCGTTGAATCTGGGCAGTGCCTTCGTAAATCTGAAAGACCTTTGCATCACGCATCAGCTTTTCCACCGGGTAGTCTTTGATATAACCGTAACCGCCCAGAACCTGGGCCGCGTCGGTGGTTACCCTCATCACCATATCACCACAGAAAACTTTGGCGATCGCTGCTTCCTTCGAGCTATCCAAACCCTGGCTGCCCTTCCAGGCTGCCTGCCACGCTAAAAGCCTTCCAGCTTCAATATCTTTCGCCATATCAGCGATCATAAACATCACTGCCTGGTGCATCAGGATCGGCAGGCCAAACTGCTCACGCTCCGCAGCGTATTTTAGGGCGTATTCCATCGCGCTGCGGGCTACCCCTACGGCAGAAGCGCCAACACCCGGCCGTGAGTGGTTAAAGGTTTGCATGATAATCTTAAAACCCTGCCCCTCTTCACCGATGCGATAATCCTCTGGAATCTCAACCTGATCAAAAATCACATCGGTTGTGTTGGAGGCTCGTTGCCCCATTTTATCTTCTTTTTTACCAACAGAAACACCCGGCAGATCCCGGGGCACCCAAAAAGCGGTAATGCCCTTGTGCCCCAAAGCGCGGTCCACAGAAGCAAAAACAATATAATAGTCGGCTACACCACCGTTGGTAATAAAGGTTTTATTGCCGCTCAGCAAGTACTTGGCACCATCCTTTTTTGCTGTACTGCTCATCGCGGCCACATCGGAACCGGCCCCTGGCTCTGTTACGCAGAGAGCCATTTTCTTTTCTTCGGAACAGATCTTGCTGAGTAGCTCCTCTTTTTGCTGCTCACTGCCAAAGTAGATCAGGGGAATTGCCGCGAGGCTGTTAATGGCGATGCAGCTGCCGATTCCGGCGCAGGCGGCTGAAAGTTCTTCAGCGATCAGCAGCTGATCAAGGGCGCCGAGGCCTCCGCCTCCGTACTGTTCCGGGATTACCCCGTAAACCAGGTCAGCCGTAAAAGCTTTCTTAACAATTTCTTCAGGGTAGTCACCACTGCGGTCATATTCCGCCGCATACGGCGCGATCTCAGATTGGGCAAAATCTCTGGCCATTTTTTGCACTAACTGCTGCTCTTCGCTTAAAGAAAAATCGATCATCACTGATCTCCTCCCGATTATTACTTGCAACCGTTAATAGTTAAAGTGTTAAACAGATTATAGTGTTTTATCAGAATAATGTCGAGAATCATTTTTTTGCATAAAAAAAAGCCCCCAATCCAAAGTAGACGGGGGCTTTATGATGATCGGCTCTTTAAGAGCCGGTTTTAATGCATTATTTACATCATTCCCATTCCGCCGCCGGGCATGCCACCAGGCATTCCCATTCCGCCGCCAACTTTTTCCGGCAGGTCGGTAACCACCGCTTCGGTGGTCAGGAAGAGAGCCGAGATGCTGGCCGCATTCTGGATCGCCGAGCGGGCTACTTTAGCCGGGTCAACGATACCGGCAGCCATCATATTCTCAAACTTGCCTGTAGCGGCATTAAAGCCTGTTCCCTTATCCATCGACTTAATTTTCTCCACTACAACAGAGCCTTCCGCTCCTGCATTGTCAGCAATTACGCGTACCGGATCTTCTAAAGCACGCTTAACAATCATCAGGCCGGTTAGGACATCGCCTTCAAGTTCTTTTTCAAGCTGCCCAAACGCACTGTTAATATTCAGATAGGCAATACCGCCACCGGGAACAATCCCTTCCTCGACAGCAGCGCGGGTTGCCGAAAGAGCATCTTCAATACGCATCTTTTTCTCTTTCATTTCGGTTTCGGTAGCTGCGCCAACTTCAATTACCGCTACGCCACCGGCCAGTTTGGCCAGCCGCTCCTGCAGTTTTTCGCGATCAAAATCTGAAGTTGTATCTTCAATCTGGACTCTCAGCTGAGCGATACGCTTCTTGATGTCCTCGGAGGTTCCGCCGCCGTCAACGATCACGGTCTCTTCTTTGCTGATGCGAACCTGGCGGGCATGTCCAAGCATATCAATTTCAACATTCTTCATATCGATGCCGAGGTCTTCGGAGATCACTTTACCGCCGGTCAGAACGGCGATATCTTCTAACATAGCCTTGCGGCGATCGCCAAAGCCGGGGGCTTTAACTGCGACGCAGGTAAAGGTACCACGCAGTTTATTAACAACCAGGGTAGCCAGCGCTTCGCCTTCAACATCTTCAGCGATCAACAGCAGGTTTTTGCCTTTCTGGACGATCTTCTCCAGCAGGGGCAGTAAGTCGTGAATATTGCTGACTTTGCGGTCGGTCAGCAGGATGAATGGATCTTCTAATACTGCTTCCATTTTTTCGGTATCGGTTACCATGTAGGGGGAGATATAACCGCGATCAAACTGCATCCCTTCCACAACTTTTAGATCAGTGGTAAAACCTTTCGATTCCTCAACAGTGATCACGCCGTCCTTACCGACCTTTTCCATCGCTTCGGCAATCAGCTGTCCGATAGTTTCATCATCTGCAGAGATGGCGGCAACCTGTGAAATATCTTCCTTGGTTTCCACCGGCTTGCTCATTTGCTCCAGCTCTTTAAGCGCTACAGCAACCGCTTTTTCGATACCCTTTTTCATCAGCATCGGGTTTGCGCCGGCAGCAACGTTCTTTAAACCATCACGGATAATGCCCTGGGCTAACAAGGTAGCAGTGGTGGTGCCGTCGCCGGCAACATCGTTGGTCTTTGTTGCCACCTCTTTTACCAACTGGGCTCCCATATTTTCAAAGGGATCTTCGAGCTCAATTTCGCGGGCGATGGTTACACCATCATTGGTAATCTGGGGAGAACCGAACTTCTTGTCAAGCACTACGTTACGGCCCTTAGGCCCTAATGTTACAGTTACTGTATTGGCCAATGCGTTTACTCCTCTTTCGAGAGCACGCCGGGCTTCTTCATTGTAAATAATCTGTTTAGCCATATTTTGCAACCTCCTTTTTTATTTTAGCGATTCTTACTAAATGATTGCCAGAATATCGTCCTGTCTTAAAATCAGGTACTCTTCTCCCTTAACCTTTACTTCTGTTCCGGCATAGCGGGAAAAGATCACTTTGTCGCCAACCTTTACATCCATCTCCATCCGGTTGCCGTTATCAAGCACTTTGCCTGTCCCGACAGCCATCACTTCACCTTCCTGCGGCTTTTCCTTTGCCTTGTCCGGTATCACGATGCCGCTGGCAGTCTTCTCTTCCGCCTCTAAAACCTTCACTACAACTCTGTCTGAAAGGGGTTTGAGATTCATTTAAGTTTCCTCCTTTTATCTGAATTTTAGCCTTAGCAGCACTCGTCACTGGTGAGTGCTAATAACTCTATCTCCCAATATACTTGACCATTGCCGGAGAGGCAAATAGAAAAGCAGGCTATTTTCAGGCCTGCTTCCCCATATTTAAGCTATTTAACTACTTAAAGCCCTATTTCTCTCTCTTACGCTCTTTTTCGCTTCTTTTTAATTAAAAACAGCCGAGTTGGCAACTATCAATTTTAATTCCCACTTCGTTGCAGGTTTTGCCAACTTCGCTGATCGGGCATCCTACCTCGGAGGCAATGATAAAAGCCTTACTGCAAGGCAACTTAAGCTTTTCCGCCTCAAAGAGGATCCTTTCATGAAGTTCTTTTTGCTTGTTGATGTCCAAAGCCATTTGAATCCCTCCTCCTCTGTATCCTAAACTAGATTATAACACTATAAATAAAAAATTTCTCCGTCTACTTCAGTGCCACTAACATTCAGTAAGCCGCAGGAAGGCTTTGCAACCCGCCGCGGTTCAACTGCTGAACCGGGGTTAAAATAGAGAATCCCATCAACCCTTATGACAACCGGCTCGTGTAAATGACCAAATACTATGGCTGCAGGTTGTTCAGGGAGAAAAAGTTCCCTGACCTGCTTAAAATGAATCGCTCTGCCACCAATATCACCGTGCAGCATGCCTATCGAGAGGGTGCCAATTCTAATCAGCTTCAAACGTCCTAAAAGATGATCGAGATGCAGGGGATCCATATTGCCGGACACGGCTTCAACCGGAGCGATTGCGCTGAGTTCATCAAGAACTGACTGATCAACAAGATCGCCGGCATGGAGGATCAACTGCACCCCTGCAAAGAGCTCAAATACCTGAGCAGGAATAAAGCGAGCCCTGGTCGGCAAATGGGTATCGGCAATAACCCCGATCCTGGACACCTCCGGGCCATATGTTACAACTTTGAGCTTTTCTTTCACTGCATACCCTCACCCTACCAAAGATAATATTCCCTTGCCGGCAATGTCAGCATCAAATTAATAAACTTAAACTTAAAAGGATATCTACTTTTATTAGCGAATATACTACAGTCATCGTCTGCCTGTAAAGGAGTAAGCGTGGTTATTAAAATCCTGCAGGGGTTATTAATTGGTGTGGCCCTGGTGCTGCCCGGGCTCAGCGCCGGCACAGTCATCTTGATCTTCGGCTTTTATCGCCAATTTCTTGACGATTTAGCTGCCTTTAAACTAAAGCCCTATCTCTTTCACCTGGCCGGCGCCCTGGCCGGCGCCCTGGCCGCTGTCTACACGGTCAGCTACCTTCTTGATCACTATAACTTGCTGGTCATGGCCTTCATCTTCGGGATGCTGATAGCATCTGTTCCAGTGGTATTAGACCTGAAACGCGGAATTGGCCTACTTAAACCGCTCGCCCTGCTCTGCGGCGCCGGCGGATTTTACCTGGCCTGGTTTGTAATCTGTGAGCCGAGTCAGACTTCTACAGTATTGCCGCCCGGCGGTTATTTCCACTTTGTAATTGGTGGTGCCTTAGCCAGCGCTACGATGCTTCTGCCAGGTATCTCGGGCAGTGCCATGTTGATTATTGTCAATCTCTATGATGATGTGATCAATGCCATCCGTCACTGGGAGTGGCTAAAACTTCTTTTCCTGGCGGTTGGCTTTATGGTCGGCATCTTTGGTCTGGCCCGCCTGCTTTCAGCGCTTTACCGACGGTATCAGTTGGAAATTTCTTTTCTGCTGGCCGGTTTAGTTGCCGGCTCTACCCGGGCGCTTCTGCCTTTGAGCTTTAGTTTTACCTTCCTGATTGCTGCCCTGGCCGGAGCAGCTTTGGTTTACCTGCTAACCCGGATGCGCCAGACTGCAGTTAATTCTAGCTAAACTGCCCCCTTAAAACTCTCAAACATCTTTTTCAACCCTTCTTCGATGCCGGTTAGCGGCCTAAACCTTAGCTCATCTTTTGCCCGCTCTGTGTTGGCAGAAGTATGTGACGGATCACCTGCCTGTATTGCTTCACGCTTAACCTTAATCGGCTTGGCTGCAAGCCCGGAAAGCAACTTGAGCACTCCGTTGACAGAAATGCGACTGCCGCCGCCGATATTGTAGATCCGCCCCGGTGCCTGCGGAGCTGCAGCTGCCGCCAGGTTAGCGGAAACAATGTCGTCGATATAAGTGAAATCGCGGGTTTGTTCGCCGCTGCCGTAAAGCACCAGTTCACTTTCGGTCATAATCGCCCTGATAAAGCGGTGGAAAGCCATATCCGGGCGCTGCCCGGGCCCATAAACTGTAAAATAGCGCAAAGAAACGGTCTGCACCCCAAAGTTTTTATAGTAAAGAGTAGCGAGATTTTCGGCTGCCAGTTTCGAAACGCCGTACGGTGAGAGCGGCTTCAACGGATCATCTTCCTGCATCGGCAGTTTTTCAGCATCACCGTAAACTGAAGACGACGAAGCATTGACAAACCTTTCGGGCTTGCTACTAAGAGCCCACTCCAGCAGGCGCTGGGTGGCCAAAATATTTTGCCTGGTGTAAATTTCAAACTCCATGCCCCAGCTGGCTCGCACTCCTGCCTGGGCGGCCTGGTGAAAAACCCACTCCACTTTTTGCGGCAGACTGTCGAGAGCGTCAATTAAGTCATCTTCAATCAGGTCGAATTGAGGATGCTGCAGCAGATCGGCAATATTATTCCACTTAATCTTTGGATCGTAATAGTCGGTAAATGAATCAACACCGGTAACCCGGTGTCCCTCCGCAAGCAGACGTCTGACCAGGTGCGAACCAACAAAGCCGGCCGCCCCGGTGACCAGGCATATTTTTTTCTCATTTTGATCGTCAATAAAATAGTTCAATTACATCTCTCCTGCCTCTTACTGACCGGTCCAGCGCTCGATTATTTTTTTGTTTGCCTCTTCATCAAGGACCAGGTAAAATATTTTACCCTGATCAGGGCTAAAATACTCGCCGGTAAGAGAGTAATCCTTAATGGCATCACTTTCCAACCGTTCACCGGCAAAAAGAGCCAGTGCCGCCACCTGGTTAAAGTTTAAGTCAGTGCGAATATGTTCCCGGTAAGCAGTATAAGTTGGAATGACATAGCTAAAAAGGCCCATTTCCTTAAAATATACAAAAGTTGCCAGCAGCAAATCTTTCTGACGTTTCATCCGGTTTAGATCGTCGCGCGTATCTTCTTCTCTGTAGGTGAGGTAGTTAACATAGCCTTGTCCGTCAAGCTGCTGGGGACCGGCTTTTAGCGACTCCCGGGGAGTAAAACCGATCAGATCTTCCTCGACTGTGTAGTAAACTCCGCCCATGGAATCAATCAACTCTCTTAGGCCCTGCAAGTCCATAGCAATATAGTAATGTATTTTGACATCGTCAAGAATGCTGCCAAGTGTAGCAAGCGTCGCCTGCAGGCCAGCTGCATGGGAATCTGCTGCTTCTGTATCGTAACCATAGCTGTAAGACTGCCTGATCCGATCTTTAGTGTCGCTGCCGGCTAGCGGCACATAGGAGTCGCGAGGGATTGCCAGCAGTGCAAGCGAGTTACGGTCAAAATCGATGGACACCACCAGGATGGTATCGACAAAATAGACATCGCCAAAGGTGTTGTCTTCATTGCGGTTGTGAAGTCCGAGAATCGCAACCTTAACGACTCTCTGCCCAAATTCTTCCTCCACACTACTTACGTTACCGAAATCACCGCGGAAAAGGGAAGCCGGCGCAAAGTAAACCTGGTAGACGCCATAAAAAATGACCGAGAAGGAGAACACCACTATTGCGGTTGTAACAGTCAAGGCAATGTAAAATCTTGCTTTTTGCGGCAACCTATCCATCATCTATCTTCTTTCACCTGTAATAATTACCTGTCTGCGGTCAAGCCTACTTACTGGGCAGGCGACTCTGGCCCTAGCGATACAATCAGGTCGACTGCTGTTCCGGCATATAAAGAACGTCCAGGTAAGGGAGAGCTAAAGACAACATGCCCGCTTTCCATATAGCTATAGTGCCGCTCCTCAATTGCTCCAACGATCAGGCCGGCAGAAACAAGGCGGGTTTTAGCCTCTTCAACAGTTAAGCCGGTCAGGTCCGGCACCAAAACGATCTTCGCAGCACCATTTCCTTCACCGGTCCCGTCATCTTCAACTCTTTCCGGATCTTGATCAAAAGGACTCTCAAAAAGAAGCCCCTCTTCCTCCAGCTGTTTTAGCCTCTGTTTTTCTAAATATTCCGGACTGTCTTCTAAAACGATGGGCGGCCAGGGAGCAACATCAAGCCCGAATACTTCCTTGATAATATTTACTCTTTTTCGCTGAAATAACACTTGGTACCAGATCCCGTCTTTCATCTGCCCATCACCCTGGATTGTGAAAAACTTAAGGTGATCATCGTCAATCTTAAAGTCACGGGCATAATAGGCTAACGCGGCAATCTGGGTGTATGAAAGATCTGTTTCGACGTAATCCCGGTAGATCCGGTAGGTTTTTGGAATATCGGTGATCTTGCCTTTTTCTTTTAGGTATATAAACGTATGCTTTAATAGATCCATCTGGCGGTCAATCCGCCCGTAATCCTGGTTGGACTTGTCGTCGCGGTACTGCAGAAAACGTAAATAAGTTTTACCATCCATGATCTGCGGCCCTTCAGG
>CAYGHB010000002.1:26137-28791 GCA_964349375.1 uncultured Syntrophomonadaceae bacterium
CCCAATATTTACGATATGCTCAGAAAACTCTTCACCTACATCGTATTCTTCTTCAAAGGCAACCTCATCCAGCAGGATGCGCTGCGGCTCACGGACCTGGTTAAAAAAGGCAAATACATAAGTACCCATGGCCACCAGCATTAAGGCAAACACCGCCGCAATAATCAGCAGGGCTTTAGTTATTGCCTTCTGCTTTCGCTTTTTAGGGGCCGCCTGCAATCTTTTCGCTTCAGCTTTTGTTGAGAGCTCCTCATTTATTTGATCATCCATCTTGCTGTCGCCTTCTTTTCCTTTAGTTACCGCTATTTATGCCGATTATAACATATCAAACTGCTCCGTTATCCTGCTGCCACTTAAGTAACTCTGATCGCTCCATAGATAGTCCCAAAGACCGAAACGGCCAACGGGGAAAATGCCGCATTTACGAACATATTCTAAGGCATGATCTCTTCTCGCAGTCATCCCCAGATCAAAAACTACATTAGCATAGGGCAAAACACGGTAATCAGCTACTTTAACCGCGCTGCGGGGGGCAAGCTTCATCGCCTCGGCAGCAGCAATGACATCTTCAACCAGGCCTTCCGGTGGTTTCGGCAGCGCCCTGTGGCGTGAGTGGTAAATCTCGAACTGCAGGGAGCTGTGACCGGGCGGCGCATTTTCCGGCGCTTTGCGGTACGGGGCATGTACGCGGGATGGATAAATATCGTGATCATAGATATAAAACCAGAGATGGTCGCCTGCTTCCGGCACATTAAACCCGAGCGAAACCAGGGCGGCTGAGGTCGCCCAGAGTGATGCTGCCGCTTCGCCCACTGAAACAGGAACGGGTTTCAGCATCGCGATCAGTTCGGGCAGCGGCGCACTGCTGACCAGCAGCTGATAGTATTCCCGGTTTCCATTACTAAGCTCCACGTAGCGCTTATCTGGGTCAACTTTTACCACCCTGCTGTTGAGCTGCAGATCGAGCTTAGGGATTAGCGGATCTAAAAAAGCGCGAAATCCACCACTGCGGGGATAAAGCATTTCCTGCAGGTAATATGTTTGGGGGGTTTGATCACTTAGTGCTCCAAAAAGCACCTCGTCTAGCGAAGGACGGTAAAGCCTATTTCCCACCCATTCTGTGCTTAAGTTTTCTGCTTTCACGGTCCAGTATTTTTCCGTATAACGCGCCGGATAACGGGCGGCGATCACCTCTCCAAATTGCTGATCGAGCCACTGGCGATAATGATCGTGAGCGGCAGTCTGCGCCGGACGCTCCACAAAAGACTTAATGGCCTCAACCTTGTCACTAACCGGCAGCGGGTAAAGATTGTTCTGAACCGGGTGCTTCAGCCAGCAGCCCTGTTCATAATTATAAGGTTCAGGCTTGTGGATAAGGTAATCGGTCTGCTCAATTATTGCCCTGAATGCCTCATTACTGCTGAATGCAAAATGAACGCCGCTGTCAAAGCGAAAACCTTCAACCATAAAATGATCGAGCAAGCCGCCCCAGCGATCTCCTGCTTCAAACACTTTAACTTCGCGACCAGCCAGCCTGGCCTGGTGCGCTGCCGCAAGGCCAGACACCCCGGCGCCGATTACCACAATCTCAGCCATCCTGGCTTAACCTCCCGGTCAGTTTTTCACTGACCCCTTTTGCTGCTTCACTGTTGAATAAGGTGGGAATGGTCAGCAGCAGGATCCTGAAATCGAGAAAAAGCGAATAATCAGTTACATAATAAAGATCATAGCGCAGCTTGTCATGAGTATTGGTTGCGTAGTAACCGGCTACCTGTGCCAATCCGGTTATCCCCGGCTTAACCAAGTGGCGCAGATCATAATCGGGCATCTGCTCGCTGAACTGTTTCACAAAATAGGGGCGTTCCGGCCGGGGGCCGACAATACTTAAGTCGCCGCGCAGAACATTAAACAGCTGAGGCAGTTCATCCAGCCGGGTTTTTCTTAAGAAACGGCCAACTGCGGTTACCCGGTCATCTCCTTCAGTGGCAAAAACCGGACCGCTTTCTTCTTCAGCCTCGACAATCATACTGCGTAGTTTATAAAGGGTAAAAGGACGGCCGAACAGCCCCACCCTCTCCTGGGCAAAGATAACCGGACCGGGTGAGGTTGCCCTAACAGCAATCACCAGCGGAACCAAAACTACCAGGGCCGGCAGGGCCATTAACAGAGTTGCTGATAGATCCACCAGCCGTTTTAATAAAAGCTGGGTAAAACTTAGCCGCATCTCACGGCACTCAATAACCGGCGTATCGTGTAACTGGGTCATCGCCGCCCTGGTGAGAATGATTTCGTATAGTTCAGGAATAATGTAAACTTCGCGGTTCCGGTTAAAGCTTGACCGGATGATCCTGCTTTTTAAGTCAAGATCAAGACTGCCGGCAATCATTACCGCATCAACCTGATCGAGACTTTGCGTAAAAGAATCCAAATCTTTCGGATCAAGTGTTTTAGTAACGGTAAAAAGACCGTGAGGCATCTTCTTCAGTTTTTCAAGGGCCAGATCAGCATCTTCTCCGCTGCCGATCAGCAAAAGCTTCTTTTGTCCCTGGATCCAGTATTCAAGGCGCCAATAGAGAAGACGCCACCCGAGAAGCAGCACCAGCTGGATGAGCGTAGCGGCAACAAATACGGTGCGCTGAAATAAAAATGCCCTG
>CAYGHB010000003.1:0-23551 GCA_964349375.1 uncultured Syntrophomonadaceae bacterium
CGGCAGTCAGGTCAGATGCAACCTGCAGATCTTCGTCAAAATTGACCCGGGTCTGGGCAGTATCAATCACTACCTCAACGACTCTGCCCTCAGCATCAAACGCTGCAGCAGCAATAACGCTGTCAACCTGGGCCATGGCCATAATTTCAGCTTCCGGATCGAAATCAAGCGAGCGGCCTATTTTTGTTATTACTCCAAGCCCAAGCGTGGCAATACCTTCAACTGCCGGAGTTTCATCCACCGGTTCCTCAACTGCCGGGGTATCGACTGCCGGGCTCTGCCCGCATCCGGCGAATAGAAGAGCTATTGTCATAACTGCAACTGCCAACCATAAATACCTTTTCATTTTGAATCCTCCTCTTCTTTATCTTGTGACTTATTTAACTTGTTGCAACACTTTATAACCTATAGTATTACTATTAAAATAATTTTACTATACTTTAACTAAAAGATCAAGTCCCATGCATTGCGCCAACAGTTGTTCAATTTGCGAGTTCAATTTGCGCCGGTGGTTGACGGAACAGCTTTTATATCTTATTATTATGATGTTTAGATATAGGCATAGTAATGAGGTCGGAGGATAAAGATGCCGAACACGATGGTGAGCTTAAACTATAGTAGGTGCAAGCCTTCAAACTGCACTAACGGACTCTGTGCTGCCGCTTCGGCCTGCCCCCTGAAGCTGATTGCGCAGGAAGAGAAGTACGATCGACCAATGGCCAACTCCACCCTTTGTAAAGGTTGCGCTAAATGCGTTGCAGCCTGTCCGCTGCAAGCAATTTCACTCACTTAAAACCTCAGATATTTTTTGTAGCAAAAATCTCCAAGGCCGGCGCTCTGTTGCCGCTGCAGCTGATCAAACGCGGCCCTGCAAGCAGACGCAAATTAAATCCAAGCTCCCCATAGAGCTCAACTATTCTGGCTGTCGCCTGGTTGGAAACCACCACCGGCCCCTTAAGCTGAGCCAGCCAGCCGGCAAAACGGACCTGATCTTCCCAGTCAAATCCATCGGCGGTATAGCTGGTGAACGGCACATCGTAAGGTGGATCGGCATAGGTAAAATCAGTTACTTTTGGTTCCAGTTGTCCAAAGTCGAGGGAGCTGAATTCCCACTGTTTAAAGAGATCCCGGTAGGCTGAAAAATCGTGCCGATAATTAATCTTTTTATAGCGGCCGTAAGGCACGTTAAAAAAGCCTTTTTTATTGAAGCGGCAAAGACCGTTATAACCGGTGCGGTTTAGGTAGTAGAAGAGGGAGGCGGCCTCAAAGCTTTCCGCGCCGCCAATGGCGACCAGGTGGTTAAATCGCTCCCGGTAGGCATAGTAGAGGTCCTGATCATTTTCCATTTTAAGCTGAATGACAAACCCTTTTTTCAGCCAGCGGTAAAAGTTAATCAGGTGCGTATTAACGTCATTTAAGTGGGCATAGCGGGGCAGCAGGCCCAGCGCCACCGCAAGCCCACCGCAGAGTGGCTCGATCAGCTTTTTGCTCCCGCTTTTCAACCACAGCGGCTCTAAGTGTTTTATAATCCAGCGTTTTCCGCCGGCCCATTTCAGGGGTGGCCTTAATGGTAAAGGCGCCTTATTACCCACCCCATTTTGATCAAGCTTGTTCAGCGACAGCCGAAACACCCTTTCTAAAAAAGATAAAGCCGGCAAAAAGTTTTTATAGAAAAGCTTCTGCTGGCCTGATTATTGAACTGCTATTTGCGCCCCAGTGATTCTGCCGCTACAAAATGCGGCTTTCTCTCCAGGGTGTGGACAGCATGAACTTTACGGATGGTCTTGGTAATCCCGCGCATCACCAGGGAATGAGTTTCGGCAGTACCTCCGCGGTAGCGAACTCCGCTTAACATATCGCCATCGGTAATGCCGGTAGCGGCAAAGAAGATATCCTCGCTTTTTACCAGGTCTTCCAGAGTTAAGACCTTTTCCAGTTCGGCCTTGTTCTTTTCATAAAAGTGTTCCATATCTTCGCTCTTCGGGATCAGGCGGCCCTGCATCTCGCCGCCTAAAATCTTCAGGGCCACGGCAGCAAGCACCCCTTCGGGAGCGCCACCAATACCAAACAAAACATCAACCCCCGTATTCTCAAGCGCCGTGGCGATCGCTGCTGACACATCTCCATCGCTGATCAGCTTAATCCTGGCCCCGGCCTCGCGGACCTCGCCAATGATCTTCTTGTGACGCGGGCGGTCAAGGATGATCACCGTTAAATCACGGACCTCCCGGTTAAGCGCTTCGGCTACCGCTTTTAAGTTATCACCGACAGAGGCATCAATATCAATACAGCCGCAGGCTTTTGGGCCGACCGCAATTTTATCCATGTAAAATACGTCCGGAGCCTGTAGCAGGCAACCCCGCGGGGCCACAGCTACGACAGAAAGCGCGTTGGGTAAACCCCTCGCTACCAGGTTGGTTCCTTCCAGGGGGTCAACGGCTACATCCACCTTTGGCTCACTGCCGATCCCCACCTGCTCGCCGATATAGAGCATCGGCGCTTCATCCTTCTCCCCTTCGCCGATCACCACGGTGCCGTCTATATGGACGGTATCAAAAACCGACCGCATGGCGTCTACCGCAGCCTGATCGGCGGCCTCTTTATCGCCCAGTCCCATCAGGCGGCCGCAGGCCAGCGCAGCAGCTTCCGTAACCCGGACAAACTCGAGGGAAAGTTCCCGTTCCATTTCACTCACTCCTTTTTAATAGCTTCCTACCCCTTATTCGAGACTTTCGCGTTCTAAAGGCATACTCATGCAGCGCGGCCCGCCACGGCCTCGCACCAGCTCAGAGCCATCGATTTCTATAACCTCTACCCCGCTATTGCGTAAAGTTTCGTTGGTGGCTTCGTTGCGGTCGTAACCGATAACTGTTCCCGGTTTGATCGCCAAAGTATTGGTGCTGTCGCCCCACTGCTCCCGGGCGGCGGTAATCTCCTCGTTGGCGCCTGAATAGATGATTTCAACATCCTTGATCTTCAGCGCTTTTTTAAGCGCCCCTACCAGGCTGTAGCCATTGCTGGCCTCCACGCGGCCATCAACGCTTTTTTCCAGCCAGTAGATGTTAACCTGGTCCTTTATACCCGGGTACATCAGGAATTTATCCCTGTCTACCATAGTCAGCACCGTATCTAAGTGCATGTAAGCCCTGCGGGAAGGAATCTGCACCACCACGATCTGTTTGACAAACTCTTTTTCAACCAGATATTTGGAGGCGATCCACTCAATCGCTTCTTCAGTGGTCCTTTCGCTAAGACCAATCATCAGCGATTCCTGATTCAAAACAAAAACATCTCCACCTTCAATGCCGTAAGGTATTTCTTCATGATAAGCGAGATCCACATTTTTAAAAAGAGGATGGTATTTCTGAATCATGCGGATAAAGATGGTCTCCAAACGGCGGGCCTGCAGGAACATACTGCTGATCTGCAGCCGATCACCGATCATTGATGCATGATCGCGGGTGAAGTACATGTTGGGAAATGGAGCCAGGTAAAAGGGATAGCTGTCAAGGGTCAGGTCGCTCAGCGTTTTATACTTTTTAAGGTGTTGCACCTCGGTTTTAGACAACCCGGCGATAATTGAAGAGACCAGTTCTTCCGGCGGTAACTCGTTTAAGTAGTTGTAGATCGTATCGAGCACTTCCGGTTCAATCAGCGGGCTGGCCTTTAAATGGCGCTTAATCAGTTCACTCTTGACCCCGGGGTCCTGGACAATATCATAAAGCATCCGGCCGACATAATAGACTTCGACTCCGTTATCCTTAAGTTTCTGGGCAAAACCGTCGTGCTCCACCTGGGCCTTGGCCAGCCAGGGGATCTCGTCAAAGAGCAGGTCTTCCAAGTACCGGGGAGTAAGGTTCTTTAATTCCAGTCCCGGCCTGTGCAGTAAAACTTTTTTCAGCGGCCCGACCTCGGACCAGTTTTGCATTATCTTCCCCATTACAATCCCTCCCGCATCTTGTTTTCTCTTTATTGTTTCGCTGCCTGTTTAAGTTTTCCTTTATATACCGCTCAAGTTTAAGCCTTAATTAGCTCTTCGGTCGCAATTTTGGCTATTCGCAACTCCCGGTAACTTGCTATTTGTAGCGGATTAGGTTAAGATTAACAAGATCTTCAAAATAGAGGCAATACTGAAAGACGATGGAGGCAGGAGCATTTCCTTTCGTTTTGGAGATGCTCTTTATTTATATTGTGAAAGGGTTTGACTTTAGATGACAACTTTTAATGATTTTGCAATCAGCCATGATTTGATCAGGGCAACTGTAGCCATGGGCTTCGAAGAAGCTACAAAAATACAGGAACTGGCCATCCCAATCGCCTTAAGCGGTAAGGATATCATTGGGCAGGCCCAGACCGGCACCGGAAAAACAGCCGCATTCGGCCTTCCGATGCTGGAAAAGATTCAATCAACTGGCGGCGCCATCCAGGGTCTGGTGATGACGCCCACCAGGGAGTTAGCCGTCCAGGTAGCCGAAGAAATTAACACACTCGGTAAGTACAAAAACATTCGCGCTCTGCCAATCTACGGGGGGCAGGATATTGAACGGCAAATCCGGGCCCTAAAAGCTAAGCCCCAGGTGATCGTAGCCACCCCCGGCCGCCTGATGGATCACATGCGACGAAAACTAATCCGCCTGCAACAGCTGGTAGTGGTGGTGCTTGATGAAGCGGACGAAATGCTGAACATGGGTTTCAGGGAAGATATTGAAACAATCCTGGCCGAAGTGCCGGTAACCCGGCAAACGATGCTCTTTTCCGCTACCATGCCCCGACCGATTTTGGACCTGGCGCAAAAGTTTATGCTGGAGCCGGAGTTCATTCAGATCAAGGCTACCGAGATTACCGTTCCCAACACGGAACAATACTACTACCAGGTTCACGAAAAAGAAAAGTTTGATGCGCTCTGCCGATTACTCGACCTGCACTCACCGGAAGCATCGATCATTTTTGCCCGCACTAAGCGCCGGGTTGACGAAATACTTGAAGCGCTGGTCAAACGCGGTTACTCTGCCGAAGCGATTCACGGCGATTTAAGCCAGGCCAGGCGGGACACAGTGATGCGCAACTTTAAAAACGGCAATATCGAGCTGCTTGTTGCCACCGATGTTGCCGCCCGTGGCCTCGACATCGGCTCAGTTACTCATATCTATAACTTTGATATTCCGCAGGATCCGGAAAGCTACGTGCACCGCATCGGTCGCACCGGCAGGATTGGCCGATCCGGTCTTGCCGCCACCATGGTCCTGCCCCGTGAACTTGACCACCTGGAGCTGATCGAGCGCTCCATTAAGCGCAAGATCATTCGCCAACAGGTCCCCAGCATGGATGAGGCGATCAAGGGTCAGCAAAAGATAACGGTCGAAAGACTTCTGGAAGTAGTCGAAGGCGGGGAATTCCGGGCTTATAAAGAGGTCGCCCGTGAACTGCTGGAGAGTGAAAGCGCATCAACCCTGCTCGCTGCGGCACTCAAACTGTTAACCAGGGAACCGGATCAAACTCCGGTAATGATCACAGCTGATCAAACCTGGTATCCGAAAACAAAAAGACAGCCTTCCGGGCAACAGCGCAGCTCGTTTCGTCCCAAACAGGACAGCCGCAAAGAGCGCGGTGGTTACCGCAGCGGTGGCAGCAAAAAGGGTCGCTACCGTCCGGATCACAAGAAATCGTATTCCAAATAGAACTCTGGCAGCAGTAATTTTTACAAACACAGGGGGTTAAACCGATGACCAACAGCAATTATGTAGCCTTAACCACAAAAGATGGTGTTGCCACCGTCAAGCTGAACCGCCCGGAAAAAGCCAACGCCTTTGACGGTGAGATGTGGCAGGCTTTAGAAAAAACAGCAGAAGAAATTAGGTTAAACAAGGAAGTCAGGGTGGTGATCCTGACCGGCGAAGGCAAAGCATTCTGCGGCGGTCTTGACATTAACAAGGCTGCTACCGAAGGGGTAGCCTTAGGCGCGGAAGCGGCAAGAGGCGGTTTTGACACCTTGCAGTACGTCAGCAAAGTTTTTACCATGTATGAGCGACTGCCGGTGCCGGTCATAGCCGTGATCAACGGCGGGTGTATCGGCCTCGGCATGGAACTGGCCCTGGCCTGTGACATCAGGCTGGCTGCCGATAAGGCTGTATTTTCAATCCCTGAAGTAGTTTTTGGCCTGGTGCCCGATTGCGGCGGCACCCAGCGCCTGCCGCGGTTGGTCGGCCCGGCCATGGCCAAAGAGCTGATTTTAACCGGCCGCCGCATTGATGCAGCCGAAGCGCTGCGCATTGGTTTGGTCAATCACCTCTACCCTTTAGAAATACTGCTTGCCGAAGCTGAGAAAATGGCTGCCGAGATCGCCTCCCATCCGATCCAGGCTGTTCAGGCCTCCAAGCGCTGCATCAATGCCGCGCTGAACAACACACTTGACGCCGGCCTGCAATTCGAAACCGCTTCGGCCTTAAGCGTTCTGGGCGATAAAGCTGACAAAATGCTCCGCTCCTGATCGTTTTCTTATCTTATGGATTCTTTAACCTATCTTGTCTAAATTAAAAATTATATTTTAGATCTGACAAGCTTCCCTGACCATTGGGTTAGGCATCACTTTTCAGTTAAGAGATAATCTGATCATCCTGCGCAACTGCGGAGAACATGACAAAACCCTTAAAAAGCCTTAGCTTAAAATATACACTGTGTATCCAGTTAAAAACCCTAATACAACCCAGTTACGGTGTTTCAATTAACATAGCCGCCAACCGGTTAACCTTCAATTTTTCTCAAGCTACAAAAGCTATGCTTTTGAGTTTACTTTGGTCGGTTCTCCAGGGGCTGAAGGTCGAAGGGTAAGATAGAAGGTAGCACCCTGGCCAGGTTCTGACTCAGCCCAGATCCGCCCCCCGTGGCGGTTGATGATCCGCTGCACCGTCGCCAGGCCGATTCCGGTGCCGGGGAATTCATCTACCTTGTGTAAGTGCTGGAAGGCGCCGAAGAGCTTGTCGGCATAGGCCATGTTAAAACCGACTCCGTTGTCGCGAACAAAGAAAACCGCTTCGCCTTCAACTGTCGTCCGGCCCACTTCAATTTCAGCCTGCGCTTCTTTAGAGCTAAACTTCCAGGCATTGCCGAGCAGGTTTTCCAGCGCGGCTTTTAATAATGCAAAATCGCCTTTTGCCGACAAACCCGGCTCCACCGTTACCTTAACCCGACGCTCTGGCTCTGCTACCTGCAGTTCCTTAAGTATTTCTTCTGACACGTGGCTGATATCTACTACCTGCTCTTTTAGATCAGTGCGGGTGATACGTGAGAGTTTAAGCAATGCGTCAACTAAATCACTCATGTAAAGAGCCGCATTGCTGATGCGCTTCAGGTAGTGTCGGCCCTGTTCATCAAGCTGATCAGCATATTTTTCATTAAGGCTTGCGCTAAAACCATCAAGAGCTCGTAAAGGAGCACGGAAATCATGAGATACTGAGTAGGCGAATGATTCCAGCTCCTTATTAACAGCCTCAAGCTGGGTGGTACGCTCCGCAACACGCTGTTCGAGTTCTTTGTTCAGGGTGTGAATCTCTTCTTCGGCTAACATCAGGGCGCTAATATCGAGGGCTGTATCAAGCACCCCAATCATTACCCCATCTTTGTCGAATATTGGTTTACCAGTCATCTGCAAGTAGCAGCCATCAGGTGATCTGTGAATGCCACCGCTGGGCACACCGGTTTTAAAAACATCGATTATCGGGCAATCCGGGCAGGGTTCACTTAGTTGGTGGTAAACTTTATAGCATTTTTCTCCAAGATAATCTTTCGAACTCAAGTTATGCCTTTTAATTACTTCCGAATTTGCCCATACTATGTTCATTTCAAGATCTAAAAAAGCAACCTGTTCTGCCAGGTTATTAACAATCAGCTCTTTTTCATGCTTTTCGCGCTGTAAAGCTTCAACGGCCAGCTTGAGTTCGGTAATATCTTCAAAAGAAGCGTAAACCTGATCAGGTTTTATTTCACCGGGTTTAAAAAGTGGTGTGGCATTGACCGAAAGCCAGACATGTTCCTGCTTGTGCGGATGATAGACACCCATGATAAGCGGCCCAGCTTTTTTACCAGTGCGTAAAGCTACCATTGCAGCATGCTCTTCACCGGGAAGATCTGTACCATCTTCCCGGATTGACTTCCATCCGGGATCCATAGAGGTTTTGCCCTGCATCTGGTCAAATGAGAGACCGAGAATTCTTTCCGCTGCCGGGTTAGCAGAGATAATCTCACCATCTGCTGACTGATAAACGACTCCCTGGGCCATGGTTTCGAAGAGGCGGCGGTGTTTTTCCTCGCTTTCACGCATAGACTGTTCCGCTTTTTTAAGTTGACTTAAATTACGCAACAGTATTGCGATTAACCCCAGCAGCACAACTATAAATAAGCCCAGTACTATTGTGAACCATTGTGTACGTGTTTTAAGTTCCTGCGCAGCCACTTTGCTCTCGGTTATATCGAGCACAGTGAAAACTACACCTAGATCAAGATTATTCTGGTCTAAAGGTGTAGAAGATAAAATCACGTAAATTATTGATCCGTCTTTATGCATCCAGCGGGTATCAACCGAACCGGTACCCTTCTCAGCTATCTGCCGATATTTTTCCTGCCCTACATATTCATAATCTTCGTCTGTGGGATAAAGCATTCTTGCCTGATTGCCGAGCAGTTCTTCCATACTATAACCGGTCAGCTTTGTGATGTAATCATTGACACTGACAATTACCCTGTTTTCTACTACTCCGATTCCAGTTGGAGCGCTGCGTAATATACTGGCCAACTTCTGCTCGGTTCTAAGCTGTTCATGAGTTAACCCTTCACCCGATGGTTCTTCCTGGGCCAATCCGATTTTACAAAAAATCAGTATAACAATAAATAACAGGAATAAAGAGTAAAGGGTTTTGCTCCTGAATATCTTAGCTTTTCGGTTTAAAAATATTCTGCCGCGAAAACATGTTTTCTGCGAAAGCAACGTGGATCCAGTAATGAGGCTTTTCTCACGGCAACAGTTATTACTTTTCATTTTCCAACCCCCTCAGTAAATCCTATGTTACTTATCCGGGGTACTGCTTTCAGGCCATGACTACCTGGTTGCGGCCAGATGCTTTAGCTTGATAGAGGGCGCTGTCGGCGGCAGCAATCAGTTTTTCAGTTGCCGATTCTGTAGTAGGTACATGACAGGCTACCCCGATGCTCAAGGTAACATAGCTACTGATAGGTGAGCCTTCATGCTTTAGCTGTAAGGCTTCAACATCGTGCCTGATCATTTCGGCCAGCTTAGCGGCACTCTCGCGGTCAACCGCCGGTAAGACAAGGGTAAACTCTTCGCCGCCGTAGCGGGCGGCCAAATCACCACTTCTCTGACTGTGATTAGTCAGAACCGCCGCTACCTCTTTCAGGCAGTCATCCCCAGCCTGGTGCCCGTAGAGATCGTTATAATGCTTGAAATAATCGATATCGCACATCATCAGGGTAAGCGTTTTTTTCTCCCGCAGCAACCTGCGCCACTCCTGGGCCAGATGTTCTTCCAGTTTACGCCTGTTGGCAATGCCGGTCAGTCCATCGGTATCGGAGAGATCTTTAATCGTTTGGTAGTGACGGGCGTTCTCAATAGCCAGTCCGCAGATATCGACAATTTTGTCCGCCAGCTTTTTATATTGGGCCAGATAGCGGGGCTGGTTTACGCCAATGATTTCCAGGTAACCTAGTAAACCGCTGCTGCCCTGCACCGGCAGAATAAAGCTGTCTTCATCGTTCATAACTGCAGGATTACTGGACGAATCAGCATGATCAGCAGCCGTAAAGTTCACTGCCCTTGGCGCAAATAGCATATGAAACATATTCTTCATGCTTTCCAGTACCGATTCTTCCTGGCGGACCCTGGCCAGATTGTTGAGCAGGTCCAGGGCCATGGCAAAGTCAGCAAACTCCTTCTGTTTCTCGGCCAATTGTGCCTTCGCTGCTTGAGAACTGTTCTCCGTCCTCGATTTTAATACCCTATTGCTGAGCAGAAGTTTTAGATAGTCAAGACCTACTTTAACTGTTTCGTGAGGCCGCTCGATGTAGGCGGCAAATTCCTGCAGGTTGGTTTCGGCTGCCGGATCAACTCCGGTATCGAGCAATAATATGGCGCGAGTCGTTTCTTTGTAAAATTTAACTGCGGTTGGCTGATTAAAACCCCAACCCTCTAAAATGCCCCGCCAGTGTGCAAGCCAGCCTGGTGATACTAAAAAAAAGCCCATCTGGATATAGTATTCAGCCAGATCGGGGCTGGTAATCAGATGGTAACACTGCTTAAAATCATAGTTGTAGTAACGGTCTGCAATCAACTGAGTCTGAGCTAAACCGGTTATCCCGCCACAACTGACCACGTGCAGTTCCTGATCATCGCCAACTTCCGGCAGCTGCTCCTTAAGCTTCGTCCATTCAATGGAAGGCATGCCGCAGCGGCTGGGAAAGTAGATTACCTCAATATCACCATAGTTTTCTGGCAGATTTAGGGTTTCTAATTCCCGGCGGTAATTACTGCAAAATACAACTACCTGCTCAGCCATTAGCGCTCACCTGCAAATTAATCGGGTATTTTCCGTAGACCCGCACCGCCTCGGAGATAGCCAGTAAAACCTGGTCCGGCACCTGGTACGGGATTTCACCATGATTGTCGGACAGGATAAATCCACCACCGGCTGCTGCTTTGGCGATAGCTTCTTTTACAGCCCTTTCGGCCTCTTCCGTGCTCCAGTGAACCATCTCCAGACCATTGAGATTCCCTAAAACGGTTATCTTGCCTGAACTAGCCTTTTTTATGCCTTTCAAATCTTCCAGCGCACTTACTCCCACAACAGCTGTCCCTGTTTCGATCAAGTCACTAATAATCGGCAGGGTACGGCCGGAAGCAAGATGTGTAGCCGTAGGACCGTTGATCCGGCTGATTGTTCTTTTAGCCACTTCAAAACCTGTTTTCAGGTAAAGATCACGGGGGATGATAGTCGGTGACGAAACCGGGTCAAAATAGCAGATTGCCGTTGCCCCTGCCTCAAGCTGGGCATTAGCCCATTCGACACAGAAGTTTTCATTAACTTCCATCAGCTTATGAAACAAAGGTCTATCCTGGTGAATCAAATCAAGATAAGCCTCGAAGCCTAACTGCATTACCGGAAGCGAAAACGGGGACATAACCACGCCGATAATTGGCGCTTGATCACCGATTTCAGTTTTTATTATCCTGGTTGCGCTTAAAACTTTTACCAGGCAGGGAACCTCTTTTACATCAGGGACAGTAAGATTAGAAATGGCAGATCGGTTAGTTATAAATGGCCTGCCGGAATTGGGTGGCCCATCATCATAGTAAATCACCTCACCGCCCCAGGCTTCTACTTCTATTGGGGCATAGAAAAAACTATAAAGACAATCATGGCCAAACTTCTCTCGCATTAACAGCTGACCTTCAGCCACGTAGTCACCTTTTGAGAAATAATCTTTGATCGAAAGACCAAGTTCTTTGGCACCGTGAATCGTCAGGAGCAAAAAGAGCGGAACGCGGTCCGGCTCCTGATGGCCTAAAGTGGTCAGCACCCTTTGCAGGGAAGTCATCTTATCTTCACCCATTATGACTGCCTCCTTCCAGCTGTTCGACAAGATGCAGGGCATCCGAAGCAGTATAACCTACGGCATCGGCGCCTACCTGCTGCCATAAACCGCGATCGAGGCGAAAAGGAGCACCGCCGACTACTATCTTCACTTGATTCTCGCGGTGGCTCAAATTATTAACAACCTCTTTCACCTGCAGGGCGGAAGAAAGCATCAGCACTGATATTAAGAGTGTTTCAATCTGGTCTTCTCTCACTCGCCTGACCAACTCTTCCACCTCTACCCTGCCGTAATCAATCAGCTGAAACCCGCCTGCCCGCAAGACTGCATAAACAATGCGCTTGCCGAGGGCATGGTAGTCATTTAGCAGGGCGATTGCAATTTTCGGTTTATTTTTTCTTATACCGCTTTCATCGGGCAAAATCTTTTCCATCAGATCCTCGCAGATCCTGCCGCTCAGGTAGACCTGTGAAAGAGCGTACTGACCATTTTCCCAGCCTTCGCCAATCTGATCGAGAGTTTCAACCAGCACTTCCTCTACAAAATCAAGGGCTGTTCCGCTAACCAGATAGGCGGCCAGGATAGAAGCCGCGGCATCGGCATCGCTTGAAAGCAGAGCTTCTCTGAAATCATCCACTAAACCGGCCATCGCTTTTTTCATTCCCTCCTTCTTGTTACACTGTGTATCAAGTTATCAAGTTATTTTGGATCTGATGCCTGAAAAACCAGAAATTGATCCACCAGCTGCGGGTCGAACTGGGAGCCGGCACAGCGCTGAAGCTCTTCCAGGGCCTCAGCCGATTTTAGCTTTTTCGCATAGGGGCGTTGATTGGTCATGGCACTGTAAGCGATAATAATTGCCAGGATCCGGCATTCAAGCGCAATTTCATCGCCCTTGATCCCCAAAGGATATCCGCTGCCATCATAGTTTTCGTGATGGTGCAAAATCAGATCGGCCACCCCGGAAAACTCCGGTGAAGAAGTAGCAATGCGGTAGCCTATCTCAGGGTGTCGACGAATCGCTTCCCGCTCTGCATCCTCTGCATCGTTTAGTTCGCCTTCTTTCACTTTCAGGCTGCTGTGCACCAGCTGGTCGGGCATATTGACTTTACCGAGATCGTAAACCTTTGCCAACAGCTGCAAGTTGCTTAATTCTTTTTCCCCCAGCTGCAGATGCCTGCCGAAACGTTCAGCCAGATCCTGAACCTGGCCACTGTTGCCTTCACCTAAGTTTTTGCGGGTTGATAAAGCAGTAACCAGGGAGTCTACGATCCTGGCCCGGGCCAACTGGCTACGTTTAAGTTTGTCTTTATACATGGCATTATCTGCTTCTTTATAGGTTTCCTCAAGCGAGCTTTCCTGAGCCGGACTGACCGCCAGGCCGATCGATATACTGATTGGAATCTCCTGCTGCTGATTGTTATAGTGGTCAATGCGGGCCCGCAGGCGGGCAACCAGCTCTTCAGCGGCCTCACGGTCGGTGCGTGGCAAAATGATGGCAAACTCATCCCCGCCAACCCGGGCCAGGATATCGGAGGCGCGAAGCGCACTCTTTAGGAGTTCAGCTCCGGTCTCTAAGTAACGATCACCTTCAGCATGGCCCAGGGTGTCATTAATCAGCTTCAATCCATCAAGGTCAGCCGAAATGATCGTTATGGGATAATCGCGAGAAAGGCTCATTCTTTCCAGCTCGTTTTCGAAATAGTGCCGGTTATAAAGGCCGGTCAGCTGGTCATGCAGGCTGATCCGCTCCAGGTCAGCCAGGTAATTTTTCCGGTCCGTGATATCACGGACAATCGACACTACTTCCGCATTGCCGATCGGCGACAAACGGGCTTCAAAATAATAATCTTTGCCATCAACGGGATAGCTGTACTCAATAACCTGGATCTCGCCACTCGCTAAAGCCCGCCCTATCACGTTTAACAGGGTTTCGGCTATCTCTGCCGACAGCACCTCATTAATGCTTTTCCCAACCAGCGCTTTACTTTTATGCAGTTGGCGAGCTTTTAGGTGCAACAGCTTTTCGTCCTTGATTACAGCATCAAGGTAAATTCCGTCAATATTATAGCGAAAGAGCAGATCGGGAATCGCTCCGACCAGCGCCCGGTTGCGCAGTTCGCTTTCTTTGAGCTGTTCTTCAACTATTTTACGATCAGTAATATCCAAGATCAGCCCGTCAACATAGATCACATTACCTTCTTCATCTTTAACGCCCCGCCCTCGCTCGTGCACCCAGCGGACAGCGCCGTCTTTGCGAATAACTCGGTACTCAATATCCCAAATATCGCCGGTTTCAATCGCCCGGGCAATGATTTCGTCGTTATTATTATCATCCTTACCGATCACACTGGCGTACGACCTAACCTTATTATTAATAAAATCGCTGGAAGGGTATCCGGTAATGTTATCGACATCGCTGCCCATGTAAATCATGGTCCAGTCCTGATCATAGAGGCAACGATAGCTCGTTCCGGGCAGGTTATCGACCAGCGACCGGTATTGCTCCACAACCTCCCGCAAAGCTACACCGGCCTGAAAACGCACCAGCGCCGAAGCAACCAGAGCTGCATAAATTTCAATGATCTGGGGATTAATCAGGTTTTTATGGCGGGGCATAAACATAATCATGTCGCCTATTATTTCGTCCTCAAACAGTATTTCAACAACATAAACGCTGCCGGTGCCGGCCAGTCGCTCCAGCATTGAAGACATGGCGGGCGTAACTGCTCCGGCAGTTGAACCACTTAGGTTTTTAAAGTGTAACAGACGACCTTCTTTGATGGCATCAACCCTTTCGGGTATGATGTCCCATTCTTTGCCGACCAGCTCAAACCCAAGTAAACCGCATATCTTCCGGACAAGTTCGCTCATCCCGGATACAGCCTTAGTCACCGATTTTTGACGCATCTGGTCATAAAGATTAACAGCAGCGAATTTGGCTTCCGATAGTTCTAGTAAACCGTCCGCTATGACATGGTAATCCAATTCACCGGCCGGGAAATGCATAATTTCCTGAATCCGTTCAACCAGCAGGGCAAATGTTTTATTCTCATTTTTCTGGGTGGTTACTTCCCTAAAAGAAACTGCAAAGTAGCCGGGAGCATCGCTAAAAGCACTCACATCATACCAACGGTCTGCCGGCTCAAAATATTGTTCAAAACGGGTGCTTTTGCCTTCCAGCGCCACCTGAGCATAAACGCCAATCCAGTCAAAAGCCGAATCACCGATCTCCGGGTGCACCTCTGTTACTTTTTTGCCGATCACCTTATCCCGCTTCAGACCGGTGAGCTGTTCAAAAGCATCGTTGATTTCAAGAAAGAGGTAATCCTCCGGGTTGCCTTTCCGATCATAGATAACCTGGTGATAGGCAAAAGCATCGGGCATTTTGGTAAACAATTTGCGGTATTTTTCGTTATCAAGTTGCATTACGATCAACCCCGTTATAAAGATATGTCAATTAACGTTAACCGAATCTGTTAATAACTTCTTTTGTTACTATTAAAGCCTACCTTTAAGTCACTTTCTACCCCGGAAGGGTAAAGTAGAAGGTAGCGCCCTTGCCCACTTCGCTCTCCGCCCAGATTCGACCGCCATGCCTTTCGATAATACGCAATACGATGCTTAAACCGATACCGGTACCGGGAAATTCATCGGTCCGGTGCAGGCGCTGGAAGGCGCCGAAGAGTTTATCCGCGTAGGCCAAGTTAAAGCCGACGCCATTGTCGCGAACAAAGAAAACGTTTTCGCCATCGATCACCGACCGGCCGACCTCGATCTTAGCCTGCGCTTCTTGCAAGCTAAATTTCCAGGCATTGCCGAGCAGGTTATTTAGCACAACCTGTAGTAAATGGGGATCCCCTTTGGCTGTAAGGTCAGCGGTGATCAAGATTTCAACCTTGCGGTCTGGCTCGATTTCCTGCAAAGAAGCCACTATCTCTGCAGCCAGCTTGCTCAGGTTGACATGCTCTTTCTTAATATCAGTACGGGTAACCCTGGACAGTTTAAGTAGGTCATCGACCAAATTGCTCATATAGATCGCCGCATTACGGATGCGTCTTAGATAGTGCAGGCCCTGCTCGTCCAGCTGATTGCTGTATTTTTCAGTAAGGCTGGCGCTAAAACCGTCAAGGGCGCGCAGGGGAGCACGAAAATCATGCGAAACTGAGTAGGCAAAGGATTCAAGTTCTTTGTTGACCGCCTGCAGTTCAACCGTGCGCTCCCTGACCCGTTCTTCCAGATCTTCATTCAACCTGAGAATCTCTGCTTCGGCTTTTTTGTATTCAGTCACATCGCGGAAGCTCCAGACTCTGCCTACAATCTCATTATTGATCTTCTGCGGTTGCGAATAGCGATCGAAAACGCGCCCGTCAGTCAGATAGAGAGTGTCTGAACTGACCGCTTCGGGATGCCTATATAGTTCCTGCACTATTGCCAGGAATTCATCGGGATCGCACAACTGTTCAAGTACATAATTAAGCATCGTTTCGTCATTCTTGTCATCCAGGATCTCCTGTGGAATACGCCACATGTCGACAAACCGATTGTTTTCTAGCCTTCTGATACCCTGATTGTCAACCACCAAAAGACCATCGGCGGTGGATTCCAGCGTGGCATTCAGCAGTGAGTTAGCCTGCAACTGTTCTGCTTCAGCCTTTTTGCGCTCAGTGATATCACGGGTTACTCCCTGGAAACCTTTGATATTGCCCATGTTATCTCTTAAAGCAGAGATGTGCATTGATACCCATATAAAGTTGCCATCAGCTTTATAATGCTGAATTTCGATATTACGAGTCCTATTCTTGTCGTAAAGGGGGTCTTTTTCTTTTTCCATTTCTTCCTGAAAAGTTAGTAATAGCGTGTTTAGAGATTCAGGAGGTAACTTTTCTTCCAAGCTTCTACTTATATGATCATCAGCAGATTCTCCAATTAACTTTTCAATAGAAGGGCTTACATATATTGTATTTAACTCTGCGTCAGCTATCCAGACTACATCAGACATATTATCAGCGATTTGTTTGTATTTTCCCTCGCTCTCGCGAGCCGCTTTCTCTGCCTCTAGAAGATTGGCATTTATCTGTTTCAGGTCATCAAGATTTTGCTGTTGCTGTTCTGCTAGATAGGCTTCCCTCAAAGATAGCGATGCTAAGCCGGCAAGAGTCTGGCATATTGCGATCTCATCTTCAGCAAATTTGTGCGGTTGATTAGTGTCGGCAACGATAAGAACCCCGGTAGCGTTATCCTGGTAAATTAGGGGCACAAAAAGCTGGGCACGAAGATTCCTACTTTCTGATACTTCCCTTTCTGCGGCAGTTAGGTTAGCTGCCCCAATGTCTTCTATAACTAATATTTGTTTATTTACAAGTGCTCTATTTAGATGAGGGTGTTCTGAAAGCGGAGCAATCCGAAAGTGATCTGGAAAATCTGCAGGCAGCGGCGGGCTTGTGGCCTCTAGCTTAAGTTCGCTGCCATCATGCAGGTAGATTGCTGCCGAGCCCAAATTGGTAAGCTTAGTAATGCCATCGACAATCACCTGGCTCAGTGAGCGAATCTCTTTTTTTATGGCCATAGCTTTGCTTATTTCAAATAACAGCTGCATTTTATTATTCTGATACAGCAGCGCTTCCTCGACCTTTTTGCGGGAATCGATATCCCTGGTAATGCCAAAAAGGCCGATCGGTTTTCCACTGTCATCGCGGACAAAAGAACCATTTAGCTCAACCCATACGGTGGAACCATTTTGATGAACTTGTTCCACTTCAATTATTCTCGATCTGTCTGCAATTGCAGAGCCGGCTTCTTCAAGAGACAGCTCTTCGCCGAATATGGTCATGGCTTTTTCCATTGATGCAGGTGTTAAAATATCTGCGGGGGTAAGATTAGAAAGCTCATCTCTGCTATAACCGCTGAGCTCTCCCGCTGAAGGGCTGAGGTAGATATAGTTTAGATCCAGATCAACGATCCAGATCACATCACTGAGGTTCCTGGCAAAGAACTGCTGCCATAGTTCGCTTTCAAACATAGTTTTTAGTTCTTTAAGCTTATTATCTTGATGCAATTCATGCACCTTCTTTCCGGGCCATGGCAGATCTCAATGAGTGACACTGGGATCGAGCGTTACTGAACAGGCAGGGTGAAGAAAAAAGCAGCTCCACTGCCCACTTCGCTCTCCGCCCAGATTCGACCGCCATGCCTTTCGATAATACGCAATACGATGCTTAAACCGATACCGGTACCGGGAAATTCATCGGTCCGGTGCAGGCGCTGGAAGGGAATAAAAAGCTTATCGGCGTAATCCATTTTAAAGCCGGTACCATTATCGCGGATATAGAAGGTCTTCTGTTTTTTGTCATCGCTGTTAGAGCCAACTTCGATCAAGATTTGGGGCTGGTGGGAGCTAAACTTCCAGGCGTTATCAAGCAAATTTTCCAGGGCGATAGCAAGCAACTTCTGATCGCCTCTGGCTGTAAGTCCTTTCTGGATCCTCACATCTACCTGATGCTCTGGTTGTGTTTCTTTTAATTTTGTGATAATTTCCGAAGCCAGCTTACTGAGATCAACCTGCGCATAAGTGAAATCGGAGCGGGTAACCCTTGACAGGGTCAGCAGGTCGTCAATCAGTTCTCCCATGCGGCTTGAAGCAGCCTGAATTCGTTCGATGTAGTGTTGACCGGCTTCGCCGAGTTGGGGGCTGAATTCTTCCTCTAGCAACTTGCTAAAACCGCTCATCGCCCTCAATGGCGCGCGTAGGTCGTGCGAAACCGAGTAGGCAAAAGCCTCGAGCTCGTTTTTCGCAGTCTCCAACTGGGCGGTGCGCTCTTTAACTCGCTTCTCCAGTTCTTCATTCAGCCTGAGAATCTGTACTTCAGCCTCTTTGCGATCCGTTATATCGGTATGAGTACCAATCAGCCGAAGGGGTAAACCACTTTCGTCTCTTTCGTAGATCTTGCCTTTACCATTGATCCACATCCACTGGTCGTCTTTCTTTTTAAACCTGAACTCAATATTAAACTGATCTGATCTACCTTTGAGGTAAGCATCTATTGCTTGCTGAGCTTTGGGAAGATCCTCTTCATGGACTCTCTCCGCCCAGGCAGCAAATTCTTGTGGAAAATCATATGGTTCATAATCAGCCATTGTATAATAGCGTTCGTCAAAATAAGTTTCATTGTTTAAAAGGTTCCAATCCCATATGCCCTCATTCTTGACAGCCATCGCCAAATCTAAACGCTCTTCGCTTTCCTGAAGTTTCATTAACACAGAATTCCTTGATTTTATCGTTTTCACGAGTATAATAATCACCAGTATCTGTACCAATAGAGCAATCGCCAGCGCAGCAAATAAAATGATTGTTTGTTTACGCAATGCCTGTTCTGCCTCATGCCGAAGAGTTACATCGTGAATAATTGAAAATAGCATTGTTTCCCCAGCCAGCTGAACGGGGTAAGAATATACCTCAACATGACTAACATCGCCGCTGGCCAGCCGGTGCCTGAATTTAAAATAATTGCGCTCCTCAGAAGCAGCAGCAGTCATCTCCAGGGCTATTTCTTCGGGAGCAAGCATATTAATATCTTGTATGTGCATACTTGTTAATTCCTCATACGAATAGCCGTAAAAGCTCACTGCAGCCGGGTTTGCGGCTTCAATCTTTCCGGTCTCTCGATTAATAATCAGCATGATGCTACCGTGTTCGAGAAAGAGCTGCTCATTAATAAAATCATCATGACCATAGCATGGCACAGGTGAAACTAGTAATAATAAAAAATAGCAGATTACTAAAATAGTCAGCGCCCTAACCATTTTAGTAACTACATCCTCAATTAGGTCTTTAATTCCGGGAGTCTTTTTCTTTAAAGCAGTGCCGTAAGATTTTATAAAAGATCCCCCCTCGCCCTCAACCACTGCGTTAAATATTTTGCTACCAAAATGGTTGATGAGCCGCTGCTCCTTGCTCAAAATAACACTTTTTTGGATGCGTAGTTGGTATTTGCAGGTAAATAATCGAATGAAAATAATGTTACAATAGCCCATAAGATAACCGGCAATTTAGATTGCACTTTAATCATACTTATTGATCAGCTCCAGAAACATTTTCACCACCTGGGGATCAAAATGGGTTCCGCTTTCTTTTTTTATGAATTCAAGGGCATCTTTTTTGCTCCAGGCCAGGCGGTAGGGACGATCACTGGTTAAAGCATCGTAAACATCAACCACGGAAAAAATGCGCGCTTCAAGCGGAATCTCCTCGCCTTTGAGGCCGCGGGGATAACCGCTGCCGTTATATTTTTCGTGGTGGCAGTAGGGGATGCTCAAGGCCGGTTTTAAATAGCCAATCGAGGCCAACAGGTCGTAAGCATACTGGGGATGCTGGCGCATAATCTCCCACTCGCGGTCGTCCAAAGACTCCGGTTTAAGCAAAATTGTATCGGAAACGCCCATCTTGCCAATGTCATGTAAAAGTGAGCCGCGATAGATGTGAATCAGCTGTTCCTCTTTGATGCCCATTTTTTGAGCCAACTCCAGGGTAATCTCGGTCACCCTTTCGCTGTGGCCTTCTGTTTCCTGATCGCGCAGTTCAAGGGCATTGGCCCAACCTTTAATCGTCTCGTGGTAGGCTGTAAACAAAGATTCACTTGCCGCCTGTAGATCTTCAAAGAGCCTGATCCGGTGAACAGCAATCCCGGCCATCTCGGCAATGGAAATTATAAGTTTCACATCTTGTTCAGTAATCACCCGCGGTTGAGTTACGGCGGTCACAAGAACCCCGATTTTTTCCTTGTTGCTGTGGATGGGCACCAAAACCCCTCCCCACCCGGCTGGAGTCTGGCCAAGAGCCTTTTTGTTCAGCCTGGGATCACGAACAAATTCGGAAATGATGTTTGGTTTGTCATCTAAGTAGGTACTGCCGACCAAATCCTCGCCCCCCTCAACAAAGGGAGGATCAATTTTGGTAAACCAGCCACTGGCCGCCAGCATCCGGAGTTTATCACCATTTAAATCTGCCAGCCAGATTGACCCCGTATCTGTATTAAGGGCGGCAAGAGTTTGTCTTAGCAGGCTTCTCAACAAGTCATCAAGGCTTTCTAAGTAGCGCAGGGAAGAGGAAATATTGTAGAGTACTTCCAGCTCAGCCAAACGTCTTTTTAGCTCTGCTTCTGCTCCTTCTTTCTCCTGCTGGTAACGCCTTGAATCAAGGGTGCGGCGGACCGCCTGACCCAGTCGTTTGGAGCGATCTTTTAAAATATAATCGCTGGCGCCTAAATGCAGGGCATTAATGGCTGCCTCCTCGCCAATTGAACCGGATACCAGGATAAAGGGTATATCCAGCCCGCTCTCATTGAGCAACTCCAGAGCCCGCAGGCCACTGAACTGGGGCAACTCCCAATCAGCCAGGATCAATTCGGGCTCATCTTCCAGGGCTTTAAGGAAATCTTCCTCGTTCTCAACCCTCTGCCACTCTGGGGCAAAGCCTTCTTCTTCCAGGCGCATGACCATCAGTTCGGCATCATCGGGATAATCTTCAACAATTAGTAACCGCAACGGTTTGTTCATCAGCGACCTCCTTTACCGGGTAGTAAAATGCTTTTTACCGCTAATGGTCAAGCGTAGGCGGCTCGTTCAGCAGCAGCCAGTAAAGGCCAAGCTGTCTGACGGCATCAGCAAAACGATTAAATTCAACCGGCTTGCGGATAAAGCTGTTGGCCCCCATTTTATAGCTGGCCACTACATCTTCTTCTTCGCTTGAAGAGGTAAGAATAACCACCGGCACACAACTGGTGGCCGGATTAGCCCTGATCTTGTGCAGCACATCAAAGCCGCCTAATTTGGGCAGTTTAAGATCAAGCAGGATCAGGGCAGGTATGTCCTTCGGATCACGATCGTGGTAGGTCCCTTCGGCGAAGAGAAAATCCAGGGCTTCTTCACCATCACGCACAACTTGCACTTGGTTCAGCACCCCGCTTCTCTTCAGGCCGACCAAAGTTAGCTCCTCGTCATCGGGGTTATCTTCCACCAGCAGGATAAAGCGGTTTTTCATTACCTTTTCCTCCCCAAAGTATAATAAAACATCGCGCCCGGAAATGATTTGTCTTATTGTCAGTCAATGCTGTCCGGCAGATCAGCCTTTTCTCCGGCACCGGACCAAATGACCCGCTGCAGGAGGGGGATTTTGATCCCTTCAGCTTCAATGGCCACTTTAATCTGCCAGAGCAGTTCCATTTTGACGCTGTACCACTCGCTTGTTGGCGACCAAAAGCGGGCAATAAGATCGACACTGCTGTCGCCAAGTGCATCGACAAAAACCTGCGGCGCCGGATTAATCAAAATCAACGGATGTTTAGCAGCAATTTCTTTGATTATTTTTATAGCCTGATTGGCATCGTCAGCGTAGCTGATGCCAATCGCAAGTTCAAAACGGCGCACCGGATTGGTGGAATAATTGGTGATACTGGAAGTAAAAACGGTTTCATTCGGGATACGTATATATAAACCATCAATGGTGCGAATAGAAGTGGAGATAATCTGGATATCTTCAACAACACCCATGTTGCCGGCTATTTCAACTAAGTCGCCGGTTTTGACCGGCCGTTCACCCATCAAGAATAGGCCGGAGATCAGGTTGCCGATAATGCTCTTACTGGCAAAACCGACGGCCAGGCCGACGATACCGCCGGCGACCAGCAGACCGGAAGGTTCAATACCGATAGTGGGCATGATCCAGAGAGCAGCGATTACGATCATGCCGTATGTGGCGAACTTGATCAAGATCTCGAGGCGTTCCTTGGCCAGCTTCTCCTTAAGTGAACGACGCAGCTGCACCGATATCAGCTTGGACACCAGCAAAGCGCCCAGGAAAATGAGCAGTGCGGTAAGCAGATTGAACCAGGTTACAGTACCATATATTGTTTGCTCAAGCCATTCAAGCATTTAGTAGCCCTCCTCCATCACCATACGCCCGGGCAGACTAAGCAGCCTGGCGCTGAATTGTTCGGGGGCTTTGCGCATGCCTGCTTTAAGCGGCTCATCGATAAAGGTCGTCTCCGCCGTCAGATCGTTGTTGATCTTCATCGTGGCCTGCATGGCAACCAACTGCGGATTGTAGTAGATCTTCATCGCCTGAGCGCTGAAAACCACCTGACTGACCTCTGCCCAGCGGTTACCGCCGTTGTTGATTTTAAGCTGCAGGACCGCTTCTGCAAGCGGGTTGAGGTGGGGGATGTTTTCGTGGATAGTGCTCAGCCAGTAGCGGCAGATCAGTCCGCTTTTAACGGGACCGTAGAGCGATAGTTTTGGTTTTAGGAAGCTGAATCGATCGAGCACCGCGTCTTCGCCGCGTTTACGGGTATAATTAACTGCGATGTCCAACGGGGCTGTGAGAAAAAGTTTGGCACTTTTACGTGGTTCGAGCAGGACCGGATGCGCAAGCTCCAGCAGCAGGTGCTGGCTGATGCCGGCCGGGTAGTGAAAAGGCTCTACCGGGCAGAGATAGATCTCCCCTTTGCCGGACTGAACTAATTTTTCAACACTGCCGCTTTGATCTTCGCGGCGGTAGAGATAACCGGTGCCGCTTTTTTCAAGGGAAAGGGAGAGATCATCTAAAGCAAGTTTGACCGGCAGCCTGTGGGGGCCCCATGGCAGGGCGCTGAAAGACTGTCCCGGCTGATAGTGCCAGCTGAGGGTCTCTAAGTTACTAAGGTTGCTGTCCTGGTTCTCTGTCATCACTGACCTCCGGAAAGCGCTTGTCGGAATAATCTAAAATTCCTTGTAATCTAGTACAATTCGCCCCGAAAGTCTCAAATCCTTTGCTATACTAATATTTTTAGATTATTTAGCCAACGTATTTTTGCTACCGATCTATTAAAATCATGACGTGGCCGATCTGAGCAGTTTTGCGCACGTAAACTTCATCAGCAGTCAAGAGAGTCGCGCTGCGGGTTAGCGCAACAGCATG
>CAYGHB010000004.1:0-20579 GCA_964349375.1 uncultured Syntrophomonadaceae bacterium
CAGGTAAGTAATAATATGATGAAGGTTTTGTCTACCTGAATCAGGATTCGAGGTGACCTTATGTCCGAAGCTAAGCTACCCCCTGTCTACGATCCGGCGGCAGTTGAAACTGACAGATACAATTTTTGGCTGGAACAGCAATATTTTAAGGCAGCGCGCGACGAGGTGCGCATTCCCTATACTATAGTAATACCTCCTCCGAATGTCACCGGTTCACTGCACATGGGTCATGCCCTGAATAACACAATTCAGGATATTTTAATCCGCTGGAAGAGAATGCAGGGTTTAGATACTCTCTGGTTGCCGGGTTGTGATCACGCCGGTATTGCCACCCAGAATGTTGTAGAAAAACACCTCGCAGAAGAGGGTGTAAATAAGGATGACCTGGGCCGCGATCGCTTTTTAGAGAAGGTCTGGGAATGGAAAGATACTTACCATGCCCGGATTACAAAACAGCTTTATCGCCTTGGGGTTTCCTGCGACTGGTCGCGGGAACGTTTCACCATGGATGAAGGTTGTTCGATGGCGGTCCGCAAGGTTTTTGTCGATCTTTACCGTAAAGGGTTGATCTATCGCGGTGATTACCTGATCAACTGGTGTCCCCGCTGTCATACCGCTCTTTCTGATATTGAAGTTGAACACGAAGATGAGGCTTCTACGCTCACCCATATTCGTTACCCCCTGGAAGACGGCAGCGGGTCGATTACCGTTGCCACCACCCGTCCGGAAACGATGCTCGGCGATACGGCCGTGGCGGTTAATCCTGAAGACAGTCGCTATCAGAAACTGGTTGGTAAAAAGGTAATCCTTCCCCTTCTTAACCGGCTGATTCCTATTGTGGCTGACGACTACGTGGATCCTTCTTTCGGCAGCGGTGCGGTCAAGGTTACGCCCGGCCATGATATAAACGATTTTGCCATCGGCCGACGTCACAACCTGGAGATCATTAGTATTATCGACGAAGATGCAAAGATGACTGCCGTCGCCGGACCCTACGCCGGGTTGGATCGTTACGACTGCCGTAAAAAAGTGGTTACTGATCTGGAGGCGCTCGGTCTGGTCGAGGCGATCAGGGAACACGAACATTCCCTGGGGCACTGCCAGCGTTGCAGCACCGTGGTGGAGCCGCTGGTTTCAAGACAGTGGTTTGTAAAGATGACACCGCTGGCTAAACCGGCGCTTGCTGCTGTAGAAGATGGCAGCACCCAGTTTGTGCCGCCGCGTTTTACCCGCATTTACCAAAACTGGCTGGAAAGTATCCGCGACTGGTGCATATCGCGCCAATTGTGGTGGGGCCACCGGATACCGGCCTGGTATTGTGACTGCGGAGAAATGGTTGTTGATTATAAAGAGCCGCAAAACTGTCCCGCCTGTGGTGGGACAGTGGCGCAGGATCCTGATGTGCTTGATACCTGGTTCAGCTCGGCGCTCTGGCCTTTTTCCACATTGGGTTGGCCGGAAAAAACAGCTGATCTTGAACATTTTTATCCGACCAGCGTTCTGGTTACCGCTTATGATATTATCTTTTTCTGGGTAGCCCGGATGATGTTCATGAGTCTGGAATTCATGGGTGAAGTTCCTTTTCATACAGTTTATATTACCGGACTGGTTCGCGATCCCCTGGGACGCAAAATGAGCAAATCACTGGGCAACGGAATTGATCCCCTCGAAATAATCGAAAAATATGGCGCCGATACCCTGCGGTTTAGTCTCGTTACCGGCCAGGCGCCCGGCAATGACCAGCGCTTTCGCCAGGAGAGTGTTGAGGCGGGCAGAAATTTTGCCAATAAAATCTGGAACGCTTCGCGCTTTGTCCTGATGAACTTAAGCGATCAGGAAGAAGCAGCTATTGATTTTGCCCCCTATGATCCCGAGGTGATGCTGCCGGGCTTAAACCGTATTGATCGCTGGATTCTGCACCGCTACAACGAAACAGTGCGGCAGACCACCAATCTGTTGGAAGAGTACGAACTTGGTGAGGCAGCCCGCCTGATTTATGAATTTATCTGGAATGACTTTTGTGACTGGTATGTTGAACTGAGTAAATTTTTTCTGTACCGCAAAGATGAACCCGCTGCGGAAGAAGGCCGCAACCGGACCCGTGCCGTACTGGCCTACGTTTTGGACGGGGTGATGAGGTTGCTCCATCCTTTCATGCCTTTTATTTCCGAGGAAATATGGCAGCAGCTGCCGAATCGCCGGGAAGAAGCTCTTATTGTTGCCTCCTGGCCGGAGCCGCTTGAAAAGCACCTTTTCCCACAGGAAGCAGCGGAGATGCAACTGGTGCAGGAAGTGGCGCGGGCGATCAGGAATTTGCGCAGCCAGGTTCAGTTACCCCCCGGGAAAAAGGCAGCGGTGATAGTCCGTGCCGGCGGAGAAACAGCAAGGTGCCTTCAGGAAGAAAGTCACCAGCTGGCCAGGCTGGCCTTTGCTGAACCACTGACCGTGGAGTCCGATGCTGTAAAGCCTAAGCAGTCGCTGACGGCGATTATTAGTGACGGGCTGGAACTTTTCCTGCCGCTGGAAGGGGTAATTGATGTCGAAGCGGAGATTGGGCGCCTGGAGAAGGAGCTCTCGCAGGTGCAGGCTGAGAAGAAGAAAACCGACGGCAAGTTAAAAAGTGACGGTTTCATCAAAAAGGCGCCACCGGAAGTTATAGCCAAGGAAGAAGAACGTCGTGAAGAACAGGCCGCCCGTTTAACGAAGCTTGAACAGCGGCTCCGGGAGTTGAAGTAAGAGTTGCAGCAGGAAAAAGCATACAGGGAAGCCCTGGATTGGATTCACGGTCTGGGGCGTTTCGGGATTAAGCCGGGTCTGGAACGGGTTAAAGCGATGCTCGAGTTGCTCGGCAATCCCCACCAGGGTATCCGCTTTGTCCACGTGGCAGGCACAAACGGAAAAGGCTCAACAGCAGCTATGCTTGCCTCGATTGTACGGGCAGCCGGTTACTCGGTCGGCCTCTACACCTCGCCGTACCTGCTTTCTTTTACCAATCGCATGGCAGTTAATAATGATGATATTGATCAAGAAGATCTGGTCATGCTGGTTGCAAAAATCAAACCGATTGTTGAAAAGCTGCAGGCTGATCCTGAGTTGGGGCACCCGACTGAGTTTGAAGTGGTTACGGTGCTTGCCCTAGCCTATTTTGCTGCCGGTGGAGTGGATCTTGTAGTTCTGGAAGTCGGTCTTGGCGGCCGTCTTGATGCCACTAATGTTGTCACACCGCTGCTCAGCATTATCACCAATATCAGCCTCGAGCATACTGAAGTTCTCGGCAATACCATTGAAGAAATCGCTTTCGAGAAAGCCGGTGTTATCAAGGCGAAAAAACCACTTATCACGGCAGCTGAAGATCAACGGGCGCTTGGCGTTTTTGAAAAACGCTGCAACGAACTCGATTGTCCCTATTACCGGGTATTTCCCCCGCGCGAAGCCGGCGAGTTGTCGGCAGATCAGCGTCCTTTTTCCATTATCAGGCAGATTACCGAAGACGGCCAGTTCTTCGACTATTACGGGTTTAACAGCGAACAGCAGGATCTATTTATTCCCCTGCGCGGAAAATACCAGCTGCTTAACGCGGCAACCGCGCTTGCCGCTACCGAACTGCTAGCGGAAAGTGGTTTTACCATCAGCAGCGAGGCACTCAGGCAGGGGTTGGCTGAAACGGTATGGCCGGGACGTCTCGAACTACTTCAAAAAAGTCCGCTGCTGATCATGGACGGCGCGCATAACCCGGCAGCGATGGAGAAACTGGCTGAAGCGGTACCCCGCTACTTCAAATATAAACGCCTGATTCTGGTCATCGGAATGCTTGCTGATAAAGATATGGCAGCAATGTTAAAATCTATTTTGCCCCTATCAGATCTGATCGTATTCACCCGCCCCCTTTTACCGCGGGCAGCCGACCCTCAAAGTGTTGCCGCCTTTGCTCTTGAGCATTTTAATTTAGAGCAGGAATTCTATGTGCTTAGCGATCACCGGGAGGCTTTTAAGAAAGCGCTCGAGCTGGCCGGGCCCGAAGATGCGATCCTGGTTACCGGTTCGCTCTACACGGTTAGCGACGTAAGGGCATATTATGTCGGACAAGAAACTGAAAAGATCTGACCGGCACGTAAGCTTAAATAGGCGGATATTTTTGCAGGACTTTAAGCGTAAATCTCGAAGAGGTATAAGTATTTGTTGTGACGATCTATCGTTTCAAGCTGTATTAACCCGATCTGCTGTCGGCTGAAAAGTAAACAGATTTGCGCTACTAAAATATATTACAAGGAAAGGGTGAACAGGCAAGATGAGCAGTACGGTTTTTAAAGGAGGCGTTCATCCGGACTACCATAAAGAGGTAACAGCAACCATGGCCGTTACCCCGATGAAAGCCCCACCCACGGTAGTGATTCCCCTGCAACAGCATATCGGCGCACCCTGTGAGCCGCTGGAAGGAATTGAAGTCGGAGCCCAGGTTAAAAAGGGCCAGAAAATTGCCGACTGCAGCGGTTTCGTTTCTGCTCCGATCCATGCCTCCGTTTCAGGCATCATTAAGGAAATTAAGCCCTATAACCATCCCCTTGGCCGCCCGGTCCAGGCGATCATCATTGAGTCTGACGGTGAGGACAAATGGGATGAACAGATTAAGCCGGCGGGCAGCCTCGACGATCTGACGGCGGAGGATATTCGCAAACTGGTCAGGGAAGCAGGGATTGTTGGTCTTGGCGGAGCAACTTTTCCCACCCATGTTAAGCTTTCTCCACCCCCGGAAAAAAAGATTGATATCGTTGTGATCAACGGCGCTGAATGCGAACCTTATTTAACGGCCGATCACCGCGTGATGTTGGAAAAACCGGATGAAATAGTTTTCGGTTTAAAAGCGATGATCAAGGCTTTGGGCGCTGAAAAAGCAGTTATCGGGATTGAAGACAACAAGAGCGATGCGATCAGGGTTCTGGAACAGGCAATTGCTGGAGAAGATCAGATCAGTGTTGCTAAACTGCATACTAAGTACCCGCAGGGTGCGGAAAAAATGCTGATTCAGGTCACTACCGGACGGAAGGTTCCCTCGGGTGGCCTGCCTCTCGATGTAGGCGTTGTCAACCAAAATGTCGGTACTGCGGTTGCTATCACTGATGCCATTCGCGAGGGAAAACCGCAGATAGAAAGAGTGGTAACAGTTACCGGCGCCGGCATTAACCGTCCGGCAAACCTGCTGGTCAGGGTCGGAACCCTGGTCAGCGAAGTTATTGACGCTTGCGGTGGGCTAAAGGATAACACCCTTAAATTGATTGTGGGCGGACCGATGATGGGGCTGGCGCAGCCAAATGCCGATCTTCCGGTAATCAAGGGTACGTCAGGGATCTTGGCCTTAACCGATGAAGATGTTTACCTCGCCGAAAGAGCTCCCTGTATCCGTTGCGCCAAGTGTGTTGATGCCTGTCCGGTTTTTCTGATGCCGACCATGATCGCGCAGGCGGCTGAACATGCATTATATGCGAGGGCGGAGAAACTGCATGCCCCCGATTGCTTTGAATGCGGCTGCTGCTCTTACTCCTGCCCTTCGAAAATACCGCTGACCCAGTTGATCAGGATTGCCAAGGCGGAAATTATGAAGGCGAAAAAGCAGTAGATATGTTTGCGAAGGAGGGAAGGAATCTTAATGGATAACAAAATGATAGTTTCATCTTCACCGCATATCAGAACCATCGAATCTGTGCAAAGCGTGATGACTGATGTCCTGATTGCCCTGTTTCCGGCAGCCCTCATGGCGGTGCTGCTGTTTGGTTATAAAGCTTTATTAACCATGGTTATCGCAGTGGTTACAGCGATGGCTGTGGAAGCGCTCTGGTTGCGCAAACGCGATCTATACAGTGACGGAAGCGCTGCGGTTACCGGGTTGCTTTTTGCCATGGTGCTGCCTCCGGCTCCCCCGTGGTGGCTGGTGGTAATCGGCGCTGCGTCATCGATTATCATCGGCAAGCAGGTGTTTGGCGGTATCGGTTATAACATCTTTAACCCGGCCCTGGTTGGCCGTGCAATTGTTGTAATGTCCTGGGGAGCCCGGATGGTTGGCCCGATTTGGTCTCAGCCACAGCCCTTCGCTTTTACAACAGATATCAATGCTGTTACCATGGCCACAGCGCTTGCCGATCAACAGGAGGCTTTGTCCTATAGTTTCGCTAATCTTTTTATCGGCACTATACCCGGCTGTCTGGGTGAAACCTCAGCATTGGCTCTCTTGCTGGGCGGCGCCTGGCTTTACTACAAGGGCCACATCGACTGGCGTATCCCGGGTGGCTATATTGGGACGGTTTTCCTCTTTGGTTTGTTATTCGGTGGCGGTTTCTACGGGGGGCCCTTCGGAACGGGGCTGTTCCATGTTTTAGCCGGCGGGGTGATGATCGGCGCAATTTTTATGGCTACCGATATGGTGACAACCCCCGTTACCACAACAGGCAAGCTGATTTTCGGTATCGGCTGCGGCCTGATCACAATGCTGATCAGAATCTGGGGATCTATGCCCGAGGGGGTAACATTTGCTATTCTGATCATGAATTCCGTTACCCCGATCATCGATAACTTTACTATTCCAAAGCAGTTTGGGGGGGTGAAGAAAAGTGCGTGAGATCTTAAAACTTTCCATTACACTGGCCTTTGTCGGTCTGGTTTCTGCCGCTCTCCTAACCGGGGTAAATAACGTTACAGCCCCGATTATAGCCGAAAGGCAGGAAGCGGAGTATCGTGAGGCCCTTGAATACTTTTTCCCTGATTTTGAACGCTTTGAAAGCCGGCAGATCGAAAACGACTTATTTGATCTAATCTATGATGGTTCTGATCGCCTGATTGGAGTAATGTCGACGATTGGTCAGCAGGGTTATGATGGCACAATATTTTACAATCTGGCTCTCGATGGGGAAGGAAAAATAGTGGGTGTGCTGATCATATCGCATACGGAAACTCCCGGAATCGGCGATGTCATTAACACGGCTGATTTCCAGGAGCAGTTTATCGGCAAGAGTTTTGCCGACCCGCTGATACCGGGCGACGATGTGGACATCATTACCGGATCAACGATCAGCACTGCTGCCATGATTACTTCAATCCGCAGAGTGGTCAGTGTTGTTGCCGAAAATTTCCTCGGTTATGAAGCGGCAACTGTTGATCTGGCTGCCGTTCCTGATGGGGTATACCAGGGGTCTGCACCCGGCCTTGTCGGTCCGATTACGGTTGAGGTTGAAGTAGCAGGTGGCCGGATCATCAGAATTGATGTTCTGGATCATGATGAGACCCCAACCTATTTTATTGAGTCTTACCCGCTTATTCCGGAACTGATTATTGCCGAGCAAAGCCTTGATGTTGATACTAAAACCGGAGCTACCCTGAGCGCCAAGGGCATTGTTAATGCGGTGCAGGCAGCCCTTGTCACAGCCTTGGAAGCTAACGACGGAGGTGAATAACAGTTGAAATCTAATCCTTCTTATATGCAGGAATTTACCAAGGGCATTCTAAAGGAAAACCCTGTTCTGGTTGCCCTGTTGGGTATGTGTCCCGTTCTCGGTGTTACCGCTTTTATCTTTAACGGGGTGGGGATGGGATTGGCGGCAACTGCAGTATTGATTGCTTCCAACCTGGTTATATCACTGCTGAGGAGCTTTATCCCGCCACAGGTGCGCATACCCTGTTTTATCGTGGTGATCGCCACCTTTGTGACGATCATTGAGATGGCCTTAAATGCTTTTCAACCGGTTCTTTACGAAGCACTTGGCGTATTTGTGCCGCTGATCGTTGTAAACTGTGTCATCCTGGGTCGGGCAGAGGCTTTTGCCAGTAGAAATAGCCCGCTTCGCTCAGTGCTCGATGGCCTGGGCACTGGTATCGGTTTTACCCTGGCTCTGTTTCTGTTGGCAGCCGTACGTGAGATCTTCGGTCAGGGGACCATTCTGGGACCTGATCCGGATACAATTATTCATCTTTTTGGAGAAAATTTTGAGCCGATGGCCCTCTTTGCCCAGCCTCCGGGGGCCTTTATTGCGCTGGGGCTTCTGCTGGCCGGGGTAAATGCAACTTATAAGCGCTTTAATATTAAATAGGTTTGCGCTCTGAACGCCGGAGCATAGCAAACTGGGCAGGAGGACAGTATGGAAAAGCTGCTTTCAATATTTTTTATCTATATCTTTGTTGATAACTTTGTTTTGATGAGGTTTTTCGGGATTTGCCCCTTCCTCGGGGTTTCAAGAAAAATGGAAACGGCAATCGGTATGAGCATGGCGGTGGTCTTTGTAATGACCATGGCCACGCTGGTAACCTGGCTGATTTATACCTTTGTTCTGGTTCCTTTTGGCCTAACCTACTTGCAAATTGTCACCTTTATCCTGGTTATCGCTTCGCTGGTGCAGTTGGTGGAGATCGTGCTGCGCAAGATCAGTCCCACGCTGTATCAGGGGCTGGGTATTTTTCTACCTTTGATAACCACTAACTGTGCGGTGATGGCTGTAGCTCTGCTGGCTGTCCGGCAACAGTTTTCCCTGCTTGAATCGATGGTCTTTGCCGTTGGCGCTTCACTTGGTTTTGCTCTGGCGCTGGTAATTATGGCCGGAATCAGGGAAAGGTTAGAGCTGGCAGAGATGCCTGATGTTTTACGCGGTTCAGCCGTGACCTTGATTACAGCCGGAATCCTGTCGATGGCTTTTTTGGGTTTCAAGGGAATAATCACCCTTTAAAGTGTTTGCCGGCTAGACAAACCTGGACGTAGGTTAAATTACATCAGTTTGTTTGAATATCAATTGCGAGGTGAAGTGAGTCGTGATCATAGTATATGCGATCGCCGCACTCGGTTTAATCGGCCTAATCTTCGGGTTGTTACTGGCCATGGCGGCTAAGGTTTTTGCTGTTCAGACCGATCCGTTGGTTGAGTCGATAAAAGAAGTCTTACCCGGAGCTAACTGTGGAGCCTGCTGCTATGCCGGTTGCGCTAACTTTGCGGAAGCGGTTGCCGCCGGTGAAACAAAGGCAAACGGTTGTATACCCGGCGGACAGGAGACTGTGCAAGCAATAGCGGAAATGCTCGGCCAGGAGGCCGGTGATGCCAGTCAGCCCGTGGCCACTGTCTTTTGCATCGGGGATTGTTTCAAGGCATCTGATCGTTATATCTACGATGGTGTTGCAGACTGCCAGGTGGCCTCTGATTTTGTCGGCGGTTTTAAATCCTGCTCAGCAGGCTGTCTCGGGTTTGGCAACTGTGTGCGGGTTTGCCTCTTTGATGCGATCAAAATGGGCGAGCACGATTTGCCGGTTGTGGATTATGATCAGTGTACCGGTTGTGGGCTTTGTGCGACGGCCTGCCCGCGCAGTATTATCCAGATGCTGCCCAAGGGTAAGGAAGGCCACCTTGTATTGTGCAACTCTCATGAGCGCGGCAAAACTGTATCAGCGGCCTGCGATGTTGGTTGCATTGCCTGTAAAGCCTGTATTAAGGCCTGTCCCCAGGAAGCTATTGAGATGGTTGATAACTTAGCAGTAATTGACCTGGAAAAATGTAACGACTGTGGAGAGTGTGTGCCGAAATGTAAGCCGGGTACGATCCACCGGCGTGACGCAATACCTTCTGAAGCAGATGCGCTTGCATCAAATGCGGCCAATGTGGCTGAATCCGCGTAATTAATACAATCCGGACGGAACAGGGCGATTAAGTCCTGTTCCGCCTACAAATAATCGTTTACCTATCAACTTGCTGTATTATCGTTTATTAACGATCGCTTTTGACTTATGACTAATGGTGGTGAAATAATGCGAAACCGCCTGCCGGATTATATTGGTATTACGGTAACCATGTTTTTATTTTGGGTTGCTGTCAGCGGAAGCCTTAGATGGCCTCAGCTCTTGTTTGGCTTAGCGGCAGCTGTTTTTGTGGTCTGGTTCAACCGTAATCTGTTGATCAGGCCCGACGAAAGGGTGCCGGTTAATTTACAAACCCTGTTCTGGTTTGCCGGTTATCTGGTTAAATTATTAGCGGATATTGTGGAGGCAAACTTTCAGGTAGCGGCTTTAGTATTGAGCCCCAGGATGCCCATTGAACCCAACCTGGTTACTCTTGAGGTTGACCTGGAAAAGACCACCAATCGGGTGCTGCTTGCCAATTCAATCACCCTGACTCCCGGAACCCTGACTATCATGGCCGATGATAAAAAATTTCTGGTGCATGCTTTAACCTTTAAAAGCGGAGATAGTCTAAAAAACTGGCCTTTGCTTAAAAGAATCAGGGAGATGGAGGAAGCCTAGCGATGGATTTGGCTCAGGTTCTCAACTATGCTTATCAGGCTGGAGCAATCCTGGTTATGCTGATGATTTTTTTGTCCCTGATCAGAGCTTTGCTTGGGCCCACAGCCCAGGACAGGGTAGCCGCCATTAGCATTATCGGCACCAAGACCCTGGTGATCATCACCCTGATTGCTAAAGTTTACGGACATCAATATTTTTTGGATATTGCCATGGTTTATGCCCTGATGAGCTTTATCACCACAGTCGGAGTGGCCAAATATTTGGAGAAGGGGGCCCTCGACTGATGAACGCTGTCACCGAACAGGTGCTTATGCTTTTATCGCTGCTCTTTTTATGTGGTGGCCTCTTTTTTCTCTTTGTAGGAACCGTTGGGTTGTTGCGGCTGCCCGATGTCTTTAACCGTCTACACGCCACCACCAAGTGCGACACTTTAGGAGCCGGGCTGATTTTACTTTCCCTGGCTCTGCAAAGCTCGGCTGCTGTCGGAACCAGGTTGATCTTGCTGGCTCTTTTTATCCTGATTACCAACCCCACCGCTGCCCATTGTATTGCCAAGGCAGCCTATAAAACCGGGATAACCCCCGTTTTAAGCAGGAGGCCAAGCGATGACTGAGTTGCTTAACATCCTGCTGCTTTTATTTTTGATTGTCTGCGCGATAGGGGTGGCCTATATCCGCGATTTGCTGAGCGCAGTAATTCTTTTCTCCGCTTTTGGTCTAATCATGTCCATTATCTGGCAGCAGCTGAGCGCGCCGGATGTAGCCATGGTTGAAGCGGCTTTAGGCACTGGTGTTGCGGCGCTGCTGATGATTGCCGCAATCAGTAAAACCAGGCGGTCAGAATGACTCTGTCAGGGAAGGGAGCCGGCTGATGTCTTATATATTGATCACATTTCTGGTGTTTTTAGCCCTGTTCCTGCATTTTATTCTCGGCGTAGAAGTGCGCAGCATTCTAACCTTTTATCTGCTGGGTTTAATTATTTACCTCTTTAGTTTTACTGTTGCCGAAATGCCGCTTTTTGGTTCAATTGACAGCCCCGCTTTCAATGAGGTGCCCAGACGCTATCTTGAATCCGGAGTGGCCGAAACAGGAGCGCTTAACATCGTCAGCAGTATCATTATCGATTACCGCGCTTTTGATACGCTCGGTGAGGCCACAGTGCTATTTGCCGCTATTGCGGCGGTTATTGCCACCCTGAAATCGCACTGAATAAGAAGGGAGCAGGGTAGAGATCGAAGATCAAATTGTGCGCATCACAGCCAGGCTGGTTACTCCTTTTATCCAACTCTACGGGATCTACGTGATTGTAAACGGGCACCTTTCACCGGGCGGAGGTTTTTCAGGGGGGGCGATCTTTGGTTCAAGCCTGATTCTGGTAGCTATTTCTTTTAATTTGGAAGCAGGTGCGAAACAGATCTCACACCATTCAGCTTCTTTGTTGGAAAGCGGAGGCGCTTTGGGCTTTACCTTAACCGGCTTAGCGGCCATATTTTTAGGCGGTAATTATCTAGCCAACCAGGCGGCTGGTTTTCCCTTAGGACAGGCTGGTGAATTTTTCAGTGCCGGGGCAATCTGGATTATCACGATATTTCTCGGCATTAAGGTCGCCAGCACTATAACCACCCTCTTTTACAACATCATTGAGAAGGAGCAGAATGTTGGAGCTACTAAGCGGACTGATAGATAATTACTATTATTTTGTAGCTATTATCCTTTTTGTGATCGGTATGCATACAATGCTTACCCACTCGAATATGATCAAAAAGGTAATCGCCATGAATATCATGGATACATCTGTCTTTTTGCTCTTTGTGGCGATCGGCTATGTGCATGGTGGCAGGCCTCCGATTATTTCCGGTAATGAAGAAGCCCTCTATGTTAATCCCTTGCCCGGGGCTTTGATCCTGACCGGTATTGTAGTGGCGGTTAGCGTTACTGCCTATGCGCTTAGCCTGATTGTGAAAATACACCGAACTTTTGGCACAGTTGATTGCGATGAAATCTGTAAAATCAGGGGCGATGAGTAGTGGTTCTTTCTGAACAGTTACCGGCTCTAATTGTAATCTCTCCTCTAATCTGCGCTTTTTTGTCGCCGCTGCTTTACCGACGCCATGCGAGAGCAAGCGCTTACCTGGTGTTGCTATCCCTGCTGCTGTCCCTGGTTATGGCTGCTGCTCTGCTGATCAAAGTGCAGCGGTCAGGACCGCTTTTCTACCAGATGGGCAGTTGGCCTCCCCCCTGGGGCATAGAATACGTGGCCGATCCGCTGCGGGTTTACATGCTGTTGGTCGTGGTCGCCGTGAGTTTGTGGATTTTTCTCTATGCCATTCAAGATCTCGGGCACGAACTTCGCGAGGAAGTGATCGGCTGGTATTATACCCTCTATTCACTGCTGGTTGCTTCGATGGCTGCGATGACCCTGACCAACGATCTCTTCAACCTATTTGTCTTAATGGAAATATGTGCCATTACATCCTGCGCTATTATTACCATCAAGGAAGATCGCGAATGTTTGGAGGCCGGTTTTAAATACCTGATCTTGAGCGCCATGGGAACCGGCTGTTTTCTGCTTGGGGTGGCCATGCTCTATATGGTGACCGGTCATCTTAATTTTGGATTTTTACAGGAGGAGCTCTCCACGGCAGTTCTTAACTACCCGCTAAATGTTTTTACCGCTGCAGCTCTCTTTATCGTCGCTTTTGGCACCAAGGCGGCGCTTTTTCCTCTGCACGTCTGGCTGCCCGATGCCCATGCCTCTGCTCCTTCACCTTCGAGCGCCATGTTATCCGGCCTGGTGATCAAGATCTATGCATTTAGTCTTTTTATTATTTTTTACCGGGTATTTCCCCGTTCACTGCTAGACAGCTTACCATTAAGCGAAATTGTGCTTTGGCTTGCCGCTTTCGGTGTAATGTTCGGATCAATTTACGCCATGCTGCAAACGGATCTGAAAAAAATGCTTGCCTATTCCAGCATCGGCCAGATTGCTTTTATCTTCATGGGTATCGGCCTCGATCAGCGGTTGGCCCTGGTCGGCGGGCTTTATCACATAGCTGTTCATGCGATTACTAAAGCGATGCTCTTTATGGCTGCCGGAACCATTATTTATGCTACAGGGGTGCGTAAAATAAGCGATTTGGCCGGCATCGGCCGGGTAATGCCCCTGGTTATGGTTGCTTTCACCATTGGCAGCGCTTCGATGATCGGTATTCCGGGGACAGGTGGTTTAATTAGCAAATGGTACCTGGCTTTAGGAGCCCTGGAGAGTGGGAGATCGCTCTTTGTGCTGGTTATCTTGCTGAGCAGCCTGCTTAATGCTATCTATTATATGCCGATCGTGATTAATTCTTTTATGAGCCAGGAAGATTTCGGCCACGGGGTAAAAGAGGTGCCTAAGGTTTTACAGTCAGCGCTGGTGATCGGCATGGTTTTCGTGGCTCTCACGGGAATCTTTTCCCGCCCACTGATTCTGCTTCTCGAAGAACAGATGGCTCTATTCTTCTGATTTAGGTCTGATTAGTCTGCGGTTGAATTATTAAAGTAACAAACCTATAATAAACAGTAACGCTAAACGGCGGGGGTGGCTTTATTGGCTGAAAATACCGTGGTAGCAATTCAGATCGCTATCGTCCTGGCTCCGATCATCATGACTCCGATCATCATGTATAGCGACCGCATATCTGATAAGCTGCGCAACGGTTTGTCTGTAGCGACTGCGGCAATAACTTTTGTTCTGACTCTGACGCTTTATCCGTTCATCAAAAACGGGGGCATAGTACAGTTTTCGCTCTTTGAGATCCTTCCCAATTTAGAGATTTCGATCCGTCTTGATCTGCTGAGCTTTTCACTGGCAGCCCTCGCTTCCTTCGTCTGGTTGCTGGCAACGCTCTATTCGCTTGACTACATGGCTAAGGAACATGCCTGCGGCCGTTACTACCCGGTGCTGATCTTTACACTCGGCAGCTGCCAGGGGATCTTTTTTGCCGGTGATTTGTTCAGCCTCTTTGTATTCTTTGAACTGATGTCGATCATCGCCTATATCCTGGTGATTCATGAACAGACCGAGGAAGCGCTCAAAGCCGGTTATAAATACCTGGTGATGACCATTATCGGTGGCCTGGCCCTCTTTTTTGGAATTATTATCATCTTTGAGCTTGGCGGAACCGTCTCGCTTGGAGTAGGGCCGATTATTGAGGAAAAATCAGTCCTGGGGCTGATAGCCTTCATCTGCTTTCTGATTGGCTTTGGCATGAAAGCCGGGATGTTTCCCCTTCATGTCTGGTTGCCCGATGCACACCCCGTTGCCCCTTCACCAGCCAGCGCCCTGCTCTCGGGGATTATGCTGAAAACAGGTGCTTACGGTTTAATCAGGGTGTTCTTTTCTGTCTATTCCTATCAGCTGATTCAAACCAGCAATTGGGACAATATCCTTGCTGTTTTGGCCGTGATCACCATCCTGCTTGGTTCAGCCGTGGCGCTCACCCAGACCGACATTAAAAGGCGGTTGGCCTATTCCAGTATCAGTCAGTTGGGTTATGTTCTGCTGGGTTTAACTATTTTAAATAATAATGCTATCACCGGCGCGCTGTTTCATGTTTTCAGCCACGCTTTTATGAAGAGCGCCCTCTTCCTTGCCGCCGGTTCGATCATCTGGAAAACAGGCAAACGCAATATCGCTGATTTTAAAGGACTCGGACGACAGATGCCGGTAACCATGGGCTGCTTTTCCCTCGCTGCCCTGGCAATGATCGGTATTCCGCCTTTAAACGGTTTTTTAAGCAAGTGGACCCTGGCCCTGGGTGCTCTCGATGCCGGGATGCCTTTTTATGTGCTGGTTCTATTAATTAGTAGTTTGCTTAATGCTCTCTATTACCTGCCGATCATTATTCCGGCTTTCTTTGAACTGCCCGATGGTGTTGTTGCAGAACATCACGGGGAAGAACACGATGACCCGCCGGTAAAGGTCGAGGAAGCCACCCCGTTGATGTTGTCAGCAGTGGTTATTCTGGCGCTGTGTACGATCTTCTTTGGACTAATACCCAATAACCTGGCCTATAGCTTTTCACGCCTCACTGCAGCTTTTCTGCTGGGAGGAGGGGGTTTCTAATTGTTTGCCGCCGCCCCGGAGCACCTGCCTAAAGCTTACCAGCTTTATTATTCCGCCACGGTCCTCTGGGTGACGCTGGTACCTTTGCTGGCCGGCATTGGCCTTTACTTTTTAAAGGATAACTGGGAATATGCGCGAAAAACAATTTCTCTAATCGTTTCGCTATTCTCTCTCGCCGGGGTAGTTTCGCTGCTGCCCCTGGTTTTAAACGGTACTGTTTGCTATGACCTGATCAATTTTATGCAGCTGGGACTTTTTTTCAAGGTTGATCTGATCGGCTGGATCTTCGCTCTCCTTATTACCCTGGTCTGGTTTATGGCCACCATCTTTTCCTTTACCTACATGGATTTTGAACACAACCGCCGCCGCTACTACAGCGTGCTGATTTTCACCCTCGGCGCTACCCTTGGTGTTATCCTCGCCGGAGATTTTTTTACCCTCTTTTTATTTTTTGAGTTGATGACTTTAAGTTCATTTATACTGGTAATTCATGAGCAGAACCTGGAGGCTATGAAGGCTGGTATTCTTTACCTCTACCTGGGGATCGCCGGCGGGTTGGCGCTGCTTTTTGCTATTATGCTGCTGTACTCGGCAACCGGTTCGGTTGACATCGTTCCGGTAATTGATCAGCTGACGGCCAATCGAACCTTGATCTATATCCTCTTCCTAATCGGCTTCGGCATTAAAGCCGGCCTGGTGCCTTTACATATCTGGTTGCCCCTGGCTCATCCGGTCGCTCCTTCTCCGGCCAGCGCCCTGCTTTCAGGAATTATGATTAAAACCGGAGCATACGGTATCTTGAGAGTTTCCTTAATTTTATTCACCGCGCCCTCTGAAACCGCCGCCATTGATCTGCATTATCTTTTTATTGTCGGTAATTCCCTGATGTGGGTCGGTGTTGTCACAATGCTTTCCGGAGCCATAATGGCTCTGCTGCAGGGCAACATGAAGCGGATTCTGGCCTACAGCAGTGTCAGCCAGATCGGCTACATTGCTACCGGTATTGGCGCTGCTATGTTGATGGGTGTTGGCGGGGCAATGGGTTTTGCCGGAGCTGTTTACCATATCATAAACCATGCCTTCTTTAAGGCCGGTCTCTTTATGATGGTCGGCACTGTCTATATGTATACGCATGAGCTGGAGCTCTCCCGTCTTGGCGGCATGCTGAAGAAAATGCCCCTTGTCGCTGTAACATTCCTGGTAGCGACCTTCGGCATAGCCGGCGTTCCCGGTTTTAACGGTTACCCCAGTAAAACATTGGTGCATGATGCGCTGCTAATTGCCATAAAATATAACGATCTGATCAGCCTTCAAATAACGGAAAAAATATTTACCCTTACCAGCGCTCTGACGATCTGTTACTTTATTAAATTGTTCAAGGGGATCTTTTTAGGACCGGTGCCGGAAAAGCTGGATCGCGAATACAAGCTTACTCTTTCCACAAAAGCAGTTTTAACCAGTTTTGCCATGCTGATCGTTGCAATTGGCCTTTTCCCCAATTTGATTCTGGAGCGCCTTATTGTTCCGGCTGCCGAAATGCTTAAGTACGAGGGGTATGCCATGGATCACCTCTATCATTTTCACTTCTTCGAATGGTACCCCCTTGAGGCGATGGTCATTGTCGGGGTGCTGGCCCTGATTATTTATATACCCGGTGCCTACCGCGGCTGGTTCGAATGGAAACCGCCTACCTGGCTGAGCATTTACGCCCTTATCTACCAGCCGGTTACACACTACCTGTTGGCTTTTACCAGTCGCACCGGTGTGTTTGTTGATTCCTCAGTGGATAAAGCCTATGATCGCTCCGGCGGGGCCGCCCGCAGCTGGTGTAATTTTATCGGTAATTTTGAACAGGGTTTGGACCGGTTTTATCTGAAGTGGGGTGAAATAGGCCGTAAAGTGGCTGATCGTTCCCGTGATATGGATGCCAAGCTCGATCAGTTTTATGAAAAGTCAGGAACAGCGGCCCGTAAAATTGCCGATAAGTCTGCCGATATGGACAGCGCTCTTGACAAGGCGTACCTTAAAACGGGTAGGGCGGCGCAAAAGCTGGCTAAACAGTCAAGCGACCTTGACCGGGCCCTAAATGTGGTCTATGACCAGGCCGGACAAAAAGCCAGGAAAGAGGTGGAAAAAAGACTCGAGTCCCAAAAAGAGAAGGAACGCAGCAAAGATCAAGCTCAGTGGACAACTAAAAACCTAAGCTTTGACAATCTGCTCCTGGTGCTGGTTTTAGGTGTGGTACTGCTGATTATTTTTTATTTTGGTCGATCGTAAGGAGTTCGGTTTGCAGGGTAATCGCCATTTCCCGGGGGCTGAGGAGGGTAGAACATTCTTTTATTACCTGAAAAAGTATCGCCTTTTTTTCATCATTGCCCTGGCGGCCGGTGTCTTGTTTTTGCTGATCAGCTTAGGGCCTGAAGAGGAACAGGAAACCTATCACCTGATAACGATGGATACCATGGTTGAACTCAGCTTTATAGTTCCAGAAGGCGGAGATGCAGAAGAAATCAAGGACGCTGTCTTTGCGGAGATGGAACGCCTTGAAAAACTCTTCAGCCGTACCATCGCGGATAGCGATGTCAGCAGGGTAAACAATCTGGCCGGGATTGAGCCGGCGGTGGTTAGTCCGGAGAGCTATAAATTAATTGAGTTGGCATACCATTATGCCCTGATTAGTAACGGCGCGTTCGAGCCGACGATCGGCCCCCTGATCGACAGCTGGGGTTTTCTAAATCAGGAATTCAGGCTTCCTGAAAGGGCAAAAATCGAGCAGCTGTTACCGCTGGTTAACTATCAGAGGCTAGAACTTGATCAGGCAGCATCAACTATTTACCTGCCGGAAAAGGGGATGATTTTGGAGCTCGGCGGACTGGCAAAAGGATTTATTCTCGATCGGGCTATGGCGGTTTTAAAGAACTACCGGGTCTGTTCGGCTTTTATTAATGCCGGCGGTGATATTGCTCTTTTGGGCAGCAGGCCGGATGGCGAGCCCTGGAAGCTGGGGATCCTGCACCCCCGCGCTGAAAAAAAGATTTTAGCTGTGCTAAATGTTTCCGACAGGGCGGTCGTAAAGTCGGGTGATTATGAGCGCCATTTTGATCGCGCCGGTATTGCTTATCACCATATCATTGACCCACAAGCAGGCAAGCCTGCCCGCGAACTGGCCAGTGTGACGGTTATCGCCGCTACTGCTGCCGAAGCTGATGCCCTTTCAACCGCAATATTTGTGCTCGGACCGTCTGAAGGGTTGGCCTTGATTGAAAAAATGCCGGGGGTGGAAGGCGTGCTGGTCACCCCGGAGCTGAAAGTTTTCGTTTCAAGCGGCATGGAGGATATTATCGAATTTCAGTAGACAGGAGTAAAAGAATGCAGCAAAATTCAATCAGGTTAAGAAGTCGCCTCAACCATTTAACGTACCTGGCGGTTCTGATCACTTTTGCGATTGTAATCCATACTGTTGAAGCCGCCCTGCCGATGCCGATGCCGGTCCCCGGAGTCAGGTTAGGCCTGGCAAATATCATAACCCTGTTAACGCTCATTTTATTCGGCCTGCGCAGTGGGTTGCTGGTTGCTGTTTTAAGAACAGTCCTGGGCAGTCTTTTTGTGGGTGGTCTCTTTGGTTTCGGCTTCTGGCTCAGCTTTACGGCCGGCATTACCAGCTGCCTGGTCATGGCCCTGCTCCTGATCTTCAAGCGAAGGAATCTAATCAGCCTGATTTCTGTCAGCGTCATCGGCGCTGCAGTGCACAACCTGACCCAGCTTGCAGTCGCCTCTTTAATCATCGCCAATATATCCCTTTTGAAAGGTTACTATCCTTTCTTAATTTTGCTTTCTATCCCGACCGGAATATTTACCGGTCTGGCGGCTCACTACTTGGAAGGAGTAACCGGTCGTATGGTGAGGCAGGCCGGTTCTGGACCGCTTCGATGAAACTGATTCTTGCCTCTGCTTCTCCGCGCCGGGCTGAACTGCTCAGGCAGGTCGGGATCCCTTTTGAAATTATAGCGCCAAAGATCTGTGAGCAGGTAGGGGAGCCGCTTTCACCCGAAGAGCTAGCCGGCAAACTGGCCTGCGAAAAAGCTGAGGCAGTGGCTAAGAATATTGACCGGGGGCTTGTGCTTGCTGCAGATACACTAGTTTATTACCGGGGACTGATTCTCGGCAAACCGGTTGATGCCGAGGAAGCCGGGCGCATGCTTAAACTGATCAGCGGCGATCAACACGAAGTGATTACTGCGTTATACCTGATTGATACTGCTACCGGGCGTCATGAAAGCGGTATAGCAACGACAAAAGTCTGGATGAAGGAGCTCACCCCACAGCAGATAACTGCTTACCGGACGACCGGAGAACCCTATGACAAAGCGGGAGCTTACGGTATTCAGGGGTTTGCTGCCCTCTTTATTAACCGCATAGAAGGCTGCTACTTTAATGTAGTCGGCTTGCCTCTCAGTCTGCTCTACGATCTGCTCAACAATATGCACTTTAATACATGGCTAAATGGAGAGGATTCTAATGATGCAAAATGAACCGGTACTGATCAGGGATTTACCGCTCGAGGAGAGACCGCGGGAAAAACTGAAAACTCTGGGCGCAGTTGCGTTGTCAAATGCCGAGTTGCTGGCGATCTTAATTCGCACCGGAAATCGCAGCGAATCGGCGGTGCAAATTGCCACCAGAATTCTAGCCCGGGGCGGAGGACTGCGAAGCCTGCCCGATCTTTCACTGGAAGATCTGCAGGAAAACAAAGGTATCGGCCCCGACAAGGCGGTAACAATCAAAGCTGCACTGGAACTCGGCTGCCGTCTGGCTACGGCACCCAGGGAAGTGGGAGACAGCATTACCAGCCCTCGCCAGGCCGCGGATCTATTTATGGAAGAGCTGCGCTATAAGAAGAAAGAGTATTTTAAGATATTGCTGCTCAACACCAAGAATCATGTGATCTCCAGGGAGGAAATATCCGTGGGCAGTCTCAGCGCTTCGATCGTTCACCCCCGTGAGATTTTTAATCTGCCCTTGCGCAAAAGCGCTGCTTCGGTGATCCTCTGCCACAACCATCCCAGCGGCGACCCGACGCCAAGCCAGGAAGATCTTGAGGTAACAAGACGACTGGTTGATGCTGGTACTATCCTTGGCATCAGCGTGCGCGATCATATTATTATTGGGGATGGCTGCTTTTTCAGCTTTCGGGAAAAGGGTCTTATTT
>CAYGHB010000005.1:0-20050 GCA_964349375.1 uncultured Syntrophomonadaceae bacterium
AGGCTGATTAAGGGCAGCAGCCAGAAGAAGTTTTTGCTGAAAAGCGCCAGCACCGGCATGGTTAGATAAGCCAGGCCGAATAACAACGCAAAAATTAGCCCTGCTTTCTGCTTGCCCAGGCGCACAACCCCGTTTCTTTTCCCACCCTGCAGGTCAGCCTCGTAATCGGGGTACTGGTTAATCCAGAGGACGTTGGCAATCAGCAGGCCCAGCGGCAGCGAGGCAAGGATTACCAGCGGAGTAAGGGTTCCGGTTTGCACCAAAAAAGTGCCGCAGGTGATCAGCGGGCCGAAAGTAAAGCCGACAACGAGTTCGCCAAGGCCGCGGTAGGCAAACTTAAAGGGCGGCAGGCTGTAAAAAAGAGCGAAGAAAACCCCGGCCAGACCAAACCAGATGATGTTAAAATCGCGTATAAAGATAATTAGCAAACCTAAGAGGCTACCGGCAGCTATGGTGATAATACCGATAACCAGGTTTTCCTTCAGGGTTAGCTTGCCGTCGATGATTGTTTTTTTGCCCCCGCTGAAGGGGGTACGTTTGTCGGGGGTAACAAAGCGGTCAACGCCGCTTAAGTAATCAACGTATTCATTGATTGCATTTTTACCGATTTCGATCAGGTAGATCGCCGCTGCACCGATTAAAAACCAGGGCCAGCTAAAGCTGCCTATGTAGGCGTAAGCTACAGCGCCACCTACGGCCATCGGGATGGTGGAGGCAATCCAGATTTTAGGATCAGCTATTTGCCAGAAGCCCTGCCAGAGTCGGGTTTTTTCAAGCCCACTCACTTTAACTCTCTCCTTTTGCTATCTCTGGCGTACCCTCGAGTTCAAAAGCCTGGTGAACAGCACGCACCGCCAGCTCGCCGTATTTCTCTTCAATGATGCAGGAGATGCGGTATTCTGAGGTGCTGATCATTTCAATGTTGATATTTTCAGAGGAGAGCGATTTAAACATTTTAGCTGCCACACCGGGGTTGGTTTTAATGCCGATACCAACTGCGGATACTTTTACGATGTTATTAGCGGCCAGGACTTCGAGGGCTCCGATTTCGGCGGCGACCTCCTGAACTAGCTGGGTGGCTTTTTCACGGTCGGTTTTGGCAATGGTGAATGTAAAGTCGGCCATCCCGTCGATGCTGGCATTCTGAATGATCATATCGACATTAATAGCGGCATCGGCCAGGGGGGAGAGAATGCGGTGGGCGATACCCGGCCGGTCGGGAACACGAATCAGTGAAATTTTAGAAACGTTGCGCTCGAGAGTAACTCCTTGAATAACAGAATCTTCCATAATGTCCTCCTCGTTGACAATCCAGGTTTGCTTAGCGCTACCGAAGGATGATTTTACGACCAGCGGTACGGCATATTTCTGGGCCAGCTCAACGGATCGCGAATGGAGCACCTTGGCGCCCAAACCGGCCAACTCCAGCATTTCGGAGTATGATATTTTATCTAAGTGCCGGGCTTTAGGGCAAATGTTCGGATCTGCTGTGTAAACCCCGTCAACATCGGTATATATTTCACAGCAATCGGCCTGGAGAGCGGCAGCTATGGCTACGGCAGTAGTATCTGAACCGCCGCGGCCCAGGGTGGTTATATTGCCTTCTTCGCTGATCCCCTGGAAACCGGCGACAACCGGCACGATCCCTTCGCTGAATAGCTGCTTCAGTTTATCGGTCTGCAGGTCAAGGATCCTGGCCTTGGTATGAACCGAGTTGGTAACCAGCGGCAGTTGCAGGCCCAATATAGATCTGGCCGGGCAGCCGATGCTATTTAGGGTTATGGCCATCAGGGCGGCGCAAACCTGTTCTCCGGTGGCGACCAGGGCGTCTTGCTCGCGGCTGTCAGGCGCAGCGCTGATATTTGCCGCCATCTCCAGCAGCTGATCGGTTTGGCCGCTCATTGCCGAAACCACAACGGCGATGTCGTTTCCTTCCTGTTTTAGCGCCGCAATCGATTCTGCCACACGGCGAATGTGATCAAGGGAGGCTACCGATGTGCCGCCGTATTTCTGGACGATCAGGGCCATTGCTTTCACGCACCTTTATGGGGAAAATAATGGTCTTATTCTCTCACAAAGAATGCGATGATACAAGGTTTATTTTTGATTTAACCGAGCATCTCGATGAATGCCTGCAGTCTTGTTTCAATCGCTCCGGCTGGCTCAAAACTGTAGTTATCATCAATTAAAAGCATTGGCAGGCCTTCTTTTTTAAGGTAATCGCGTAAATCGGGATAGTCGAACTTGTGCGGGTCGCAGAAGGAGATTACGTAGCCGATTACGCCGTCTGCTTTGTATTCACGCGCTCTTTCCACCAGGTAATCAAAGCGTTTGCTGCCTGGCCCCCGGTCTGTGCGGGGGCACTGGAAATTGACGAAGTAGTGTTCGGTAAGACCGTCGTAGGGATCGGTGGTCTGGGGAACATCATTTTCCCAGACCCTGAAACCGATACAGGTATCGTCGGCAACTACCACCGCCCCGGCCTCTTCAACCATGCGGAAGAGGGCGCTGTCATCCATGATACTGCCCCAGATCAGGATTCTCGGTTTGGCCGGGCCCTGATCCTTTGCTGCTTCAGCCTGACTTAAGGCTTCGCTCAGTTTTGCCTGGAATTCATTTGCCGGCAGGGCGCCACCGGCCATCAGCAGGTTGAGCATTTCGCTGCCGCTGATCCCCGGTTGTTTTTCCTTACGTAGATCGTAAAGTTTGCGCACTAAAGCCCGGTTTTGATTTAAGAGGCTAATTTCTTCGGTCAGCGCTTCCGGTGTGTCCTCCTGCCCGGTAAATTTTTCTAGACTTTCTTTAAAAAATCCGAGCTCCCGCTTATAAAAGCGCTGGGCCCAGGGGCTGACCTGGTGGGGCACATTAAAGAGGTAGGAGTAGGCCAGCGGGTGGTAGTAGGTCCAGATACCGTAGAGCCGCTGCACCATATCACAGCTGTGGGAAATTATCAGCCCGTCGAGAAAGTCATATTCTCCCCTGGTCGCCCGGGCTAAAACGTTGCGCACGTAGGTGCAGCCGTAGGGTTCTGTGTAGGCGTCGGCAGCGGAGTTATCGCCGCCGGGCAGTCCGGTGATCCGGTAGGGGATCGCGCCGGCAGCGCTGATGATCTCCGGCGGGGCAAAGCAACAGAGATAACCGATCACCGGCTTTCCGGTTTCAGCCTTAATGCGGCGGATCTCTTTTTCATTTAAAATTGTTGCCTGCTGTTTGCTAGTGCTGAGGGTTTTTTCTGCGGCCATTTTAACTTGCCCCTTTCTGCGCTTTATCCATGGTTTCTAAGAAGGCATGGAGCCTGGTTTTAATCTGGGCGTCCGACCAGAGCCGTGGGTCGGCCATATCGCTCTCAAAAATCAGCGAGGGGAGGCCGATCTTGGCAAAGCGGTTGCGGGTGTGAACTTCGCCGAAGGATACGGCCCGGCAGGACCTGGTCAGATGCATCACCGCACCGGTCAGGCTAAAATCGCGGGCCAGCTCTTCCAGCAGGCTGCTGCCGACAAAGCCGCCGAAAACCGCTGGGTTGCACAGCTCGGGCATCGCCTCCGCCCCGAATTCATGCATTTTCAGGGCGCGCTGCCAGGTGCGCCTAACCAACGCTTCCAGCGGATCGCTTAAATCAACTTCAAAATAGTCACCCACATTGTAGGTGGATTCATAGGCAAAGACGGCGCCCAGCGATTCAAGGTAATTGAAGATCCCCATATTGAACCAGGGTGGCAGCCCGAACCAGATCAGGCGGAATTTTTCCTCTTCCACTACTCCCACACCGCGCGCAACCCGATCCTTCACCTCTTCATACATTTCCCGGTAAAAGTCGACCGCTTCCTGGTCTCCGACCAGGTACATCTGGGGAATAATAGCGTGAAAATAGTCTGTTGAACCCATCGGCGAAGGTACTGCCTTGCGCAGGGCCAGGGTGTCGCGCCAGTAGGCAAGCGCCTGGTGCGAAAGGGCCATAATCTCCCGCAAAGCAGCAATATCCAGTTTTTTGCCGGTCTGTTTTTCCAGAAACTCGATCTGCCCGGCCAGGTCCTCCCGTAGCAGGGTCAGGTAATGCTCTTCGATTCGCGGATCGGTGGGGTCTATATCCCACGGGGGCGCCAGCGGATCGGAGCTGTAAACGGGAACATCAAAAAACCGGGTTGCTACAGACGGGAACCATTTCCAGCGCGGTTCACAGATAAAGCCGGAGCCGAGCAACATCGCCGGCGTCCCCATCCCGCCAGGCAGGGGCGATTCTTCGGGGGCTTCACCTTTCTCCTTGAACAGTTTGCAGTAACCCATGGTATTGGTGACATAAGAACAGAGTTCCGGTGAGTAGCCGTCGCCTTCAGCCACTTCGATAAAGCGGGGGGCAACCAGCCGGCTGGCGCACATGGTGCCGAAATTTTCCGGCCACTCAAAGAGCAGGTCGAAGGCTTTCAGCAGTTCCGGCGGCACTCCGACCATACACCAGGCCAGCGGTTCATTGCTGAAGCGTCTTTCCATCATCCGCATAAAAAAACGCGGCAGCATATCTTTCATCCTGGCGGTCGTTTCCAGGTGGCGTTTGGCCCGGCTCATTTCACTGTGGGTCATGGTGATGCCTCCTTCAGACAGGTAAGGTGGATAAAACAGGTGCTGCAACTTATTCTTTAAACCCTGCCCGAAGTCCTGCCCAGCCAGGCGAGTCGATCAAAAAAGCAGATAGGTTAAAAAGTTAGTGCGCAGCGTACTGCTTGGCGGCGCGTTGACACTGTCGGGGCTACATGCTAACTTATTACTATTGACTAATAAAGGGGCGGATTAGATGAATAAACTTAAGCTGGGCCTGCCGGCCGGAAGTTTGCAGAATACTACTCTTGATATGTTCAAGAAGGCCGGTTACAACATTCATATCGGTGACCGTTCATACTATCCTTATATCGATGACGAAGAGATTGAATGTGTGCTGATGAGAGCCCAGGAGATTCCCAAATATGTGGAAGACCAGGTGCTCGATGTGGGGCTGACTGGTAAAGACTGGATTACCGAAACTGAGGCCGATGTGGTGGAGCTGGCCGATCTAAACTATTCTAAACGCGGCTTGAGACCGGTGCGCCTGGTTCTGGCGGTGCCCCAGGATTCGCCTTTTCAGAAAGCTGAAGACCTGGAGGGTAAAAAAATTGCCACTGAACTGGTTGAAACTACCCGGCGTTACTTTGCGGAAAAAGGGGTAAAAGTAAACGTTTATTTTTCCTGGGGAGCTACTGAGGTGAAGCCGCCACTTTTAGCCGATGCCATCGCCGAGCTTACCGAAACCGGCCGATCTCTTAAGGCTAATAATTTAAAAGTTATCGAAACGCTGCTTGTTTCTACCCCGCGGGTGATCATGAACCATGAAAGCGCAGAAGATGCCTGGAAGCTGAAAAAAGTTGAGAATATGATTACCTTGCTGAAAGGGGCTTTGCTGGCCGAGCAGAAAGTGATGCTGAAGATGAATGTGCACAGCGAGAACCTGCCCAAAGTGATCGACCTGTTGCCGGCGCTCAGGCGGCCGACCATCTCGAACCTTTGTGCCGATAACTGGGTGGCGGTGGAAAGCGTTGTCGATGAAAAGGTGGTGCGTACCCTGATTTGTGAACTGAAAGAAGCAGGGGCGGAAGGTATTCTTGAGTTTCAGATGAATAAGATCATCCCTTAGGTGAAGCTATTAAAACAAACCTGAGAGTAAGCACGGGTAAGGCATTCGGAGTTTTCGAGTGCCTACTAACTAAAAAGAGGGGTGTAGATATTGAGTAATGATACTGAGGTAACCAAGTCAGGCCTGGACTGGCAGAAGCTTTATAACCCTAAGGTACTGATGCCAGTTGCGGCGGTTTTGCTGGTGGCGGTAATTGTCCTCGCTATTTTGCTGGCTCTGCAACTGAGTGGCGGAGGAGGGGACAAAGATGGGGTTGCTGCCCTGGTGAATGGCGAACCCGTTTATAAGGCGGATCTTTTTGACACTTTGTACGCAACCGGTGGCCGGGATGCCCTGGATCAAATTATTGCCAGGAAGCTGATTGTCCAGGAAGGAGTCCGTTCAGGGCTGGAGATAACAGAAGAAGAGATGGACGAAGAGGTTAATAACATCATCGAAGAAAGTTTTGGCGGTTCTTACGAAGACTTTTTATCGGCGCTTACCCTCTACGGCTTACGCGAGGAGGCGTTCAGAGAAGACGCCAAGCTTAACCTGCTGGTGCGCAAGCTGGCCATGGCCGAGATCAATCCGACTGAAGAAGAGGCGCGTCAGTATTTTGATGATAACTGGTTTCTCTTTGCGCAGCCCGAAGAAATAGAAACCCGTCACATTCTGGTTGAAGATCAGGAAACAGCCGACGAGGTAGTGGCTCTGCTCAATGGAGGTGGGGATTTCGCTGAACTGGCTGCCGAGTATTCGATCGACTTATCCAACAAGGATAATGCCGGTTACCTGGGCTTTTTCAGCCGGGGAACAATGGTCCAGGAATTTGAGGAAGTTGCATTTGCCTTGGAAGTAGGCGAGATCAGCGGTCCGGTCCAGACCGATTTTGGTTATCATATCATCGAGCTGCTCGACCGCAAGGAAGAGGTAGAGGTTAAGTTTGATGATATTAGCGATGAAGTGATGGAAAGCCTGATCGAGTCCAAAATACCCGAGGTGATTAACGCCCTCGTGGCCAGGCTATTTGAAACGGCAGAAATTGAATACCTGCTTGAGAAAGAAGAGTAAATTTTAAGCCCAGGTTGAGCGCATACGGTGGCGCAAAGAGCCGGCGATATGGATAGCCCTGTGATGAGCTGCAATTTCAATGGAATCGACCAACTCGCGTAAAGTGCTGTCTTGACCGCGGTACTTGAGCGCCTTGGCCAGCAGGTAATCAGTCAACCAGGGATTTTTAGGTAGTAGTGAACCGTGAAGATAGGTGCCGATTACATTTTTGTAAACGGCGCCTTCTTTTTTATCCAGGCCGTTATTACCAAAACCATTTAATACTGTGCCGAGCGGCTGCAGCTCCGGCCCTAAATAGGTTTTTCCGGCATGGTTCTCGAAGCCGACCAGGGTCTTAGCCGGCTGCCAGAGCGGACAGCTAATTACGGCGTTGCCAATTAACCTTCTTTCGCCTGCCTCGGTATAGAGGTCAAGTATTTCGAGGCCACCGATCTTTTCTCCCGATACGGCGGTATAGTAGTTACCCAACAGCTGAAAGGATCCACAAACGGCGAAAACAGGCATGCCGGCTTCTACTGCCCGGCGCATTTCGGACTGCCTCTTTTTCAGATCCACTGCCACCAGCAGCTGATCGCTGTCCTGACCACCGCCCATGAACAGGAGGTCGCACTGCTCAAAGTTGATCTGATCGCCTGGTTCAATCGGGATAACCTGCAGATCAATGCTGCGCCACTGGGCGCGGCGGCTTAAAGCCAGCATATTTCCCCGATCGCCATAGAGGTTGAGCTGGGCCGGATATAAGTGGTAAATATTGATTTGCCTGATCATCAGCGATCCTCCCAGTATGGACGGCCGTAACCCATCCGGTTTAAATGTCTGCGGATCTCAAGCATGGAGGTATAGGTAGGCAACACGTAAAGAGTTCCTCTGGCTGGGGTGGCCTGCAGGGCGCGGCGCAGGGCGGCGCCGGTTTTTTCTTCCACCTGCATCTGTGTTAAGTCAAGACCGGCGTATTTGAAGCGCACAGCCATATCCCAGGCGCGCAGACCGGCGGCAAATGCGGAGTTAAACCGGTCAGGCACTGCGGCAAGCTGTTCGAAGTCAACATCCCAGAGCCAGGAGACATCGGTTCCGTCAGCAATTTTGTCATTGATGGCAACCAGCAGGGTGCTATTCACGGCTTTCTTTAAGATCGTGCGCAGCACTTCGTTGGCTCCAACCGGGTTTTTGATTAGGGCCATTATCAAGACCTTGTCACCGATAGTGAAGCTTTCCATTCTGCCGAACGAAGGGTTGGCAGCTTCGAGTGTCCTGATCACCTGTTTTTCCGGTATTTTAAGCGCTAAAGAACAGGTTAGAGCTGCCAGCAGATTGTAATAATTATAAGTTCCCGGAAGGGGACTGTTTATAGATAGATTCCTGCCAAAGGCATTGATCTCGAGGCGGCTTGAACCGTCAGGGTTGTTTGCAACCCCGGTTAACTGGACATCAGGCCGGGGTCGCCTGAAATTGCAGGAAGGGCAGTGATAGTGGCCGAGATGGGCGAAGTAAATCCGCTCGTAAGTTAGCTCCTTTTTACAGAGTGGGCAGGTTTTTAGATCACGGCCGGTATTTTGAAAACTATCGTCACCAAGTTCGATTTCCAGTCCGTAGGTCAATCGCTCTTTGCCCTCCAGACCGCCTAAACTGACCAGAGATGGATCATCGGCGTTGATTGCCTGAAAGCTCCCGGCTGCCTGGGCTTGCAGGCCGCGGCCGATTGCCTCTTGGATACGGTCAATATCTCCATAACGGTCAAGCTGATCGCGAAAAATATTGGTGACTACTACACCATGGGGACGAATATCTTGAACTATTCTGGGGAAAGCGCCTTCGTCAACTTCCATCAGGGCCCAGTCTGCCGCAATGGCGCCGCCCCAAGAAGCCGAGCTGATTAAAGCCGAGGCAACCCCCCAGGACATATTGGATCCGGACTGGTTATGAATACAGCTGTAACCGGCATCTTTCAGGATATTCTTAATCAGGGCGGATGTAGTTGTTTTGCCGTTTGTGCCGGTTACAACCAGGGTACCCTTTAGGAGCTGGCCGGCGAGCAGTTCTGCCAGATCCGGCTTAATCCTGATCGCCGCTCTTCCCGGCAAAGTGGTGCCGCCGCGGCCTAGCAGGCGGGTGGCGGCGATCAGCGCCTTCCCGATAATGACGGCACCGGTCTTTTTAACCTGAAACAGGCGGTTTGTTATACCGCCTGCCTTGGCTGTTTCTTTATGAACTGCGTTCAATGTTAAATATCCGTTTCTTAAAGATTAGCCATACATTGGACCACATCGGAGCGGGTGACGATCCCTTTTAGTTTGCCGTCGGAGTCGACCACCGGAACCCGGTTAACCTTGCGGCGGTTCATCAGCTTAGCTACCTCATTTGCTGGCGCATCTTCATGTATGGTATGGACCTTTTTTGTCATAATCTGGTCTACAGCAGTCCGGTGCAGAAGATCGAAGCCTTTGCGCACGCTGGCCAGGTCCGAAACATCAGCATAGGGAGAGATCCATCCTGATAAATTGGAAAGAGGCACTACACTGATCTGGTGAGCGTACCGAATAACATCCGTATCGGAGATTACGCCGATCACTTTTCCATCTTCGTCGACCACCGGAACACCGCTGATTCTTTTCTCAGCCAGCAGTTCGAGCACCGCTTTCACCATATCGGTTTCGCGAGCGCTAAGAGCCGGCTTGCTCATAATCTCTTTGGCTGTTTGCATAAGTAACCTCCTGCGTTAAGATATATCAAAGTTAACTATATTCTACAAAGCCTTAAGGTTTCCTGCCTCGCCGTAAAAATGGGCAGAGAAACAGGTGATTTTAAGTGCCATTAAAAGCTAACGCATCGATGAAGATATCCTGAAAATCAGGGCGGGTTGAAAGCTCCAGGTGTTCAACCTTCGACGGCAGTTCAAAAGCCCGCCTGCGCATTGTTTTTGAAGCAAGCGCCAGCCGTGAACCATCGCCGGCAGCGTTGCCGACAGCGACTATTTTTTCAGCAGGTATGGCGGGTAAAAGACCGATTGCCAGGGCGCTCTCCTTGCGCACATAGTTACCGAATGCCCCGGCCAACAGAACCTGATCGAGATCGCAGATTTCCAGGCCCGCTTCCTTCAGCAGAATCATCAACCCGGCGTAAATTGCTCCCTTGGCCAGCTGCAGTTCGCGCAGGTCACCCTGGGTCAGCACCAGATCTTCTCCTGTTTCCGATTCAGCGGCAGGAGTAAGGACAAACTCATATCCAACCTGGCTTGGCCGCAACCGGCTGCGAAAGTGTTCAGGAACTAATTCCGGTTTTTCTTCTGGATTGACAAACCGGCCGGTAGGCTCAATCAAGCCCGCTTCAAGGAGCGCTGCAGCAGCATCAATTAAACCGGAACCGCAGATGCCGCAGGCTGGTGCGTCTTCGATTGTCTTTATTTCCAGCTTACCGCTGCTGTATTTCACCGCTTCAATCGCCCCGGCGGCAGCCCGCATGCCGTGTTTAATTTCAGCCCCCTCAAAAGCGGGGCCTGCAGCCGTGGAACAGGCCATCAGTCGGCCACCGGCGGCTAAAACTAGCTCTCCATTAGTGCCGATGTCGATTGCTGCACAGTTATCTTTTCGCTGGTCCATGTTGGTTGCCAGGATTACGCCCACCGTATCGGAACCGACATATCCGGCAATATTTGGTAAAAACAGAACCCTGCCGGCCGGGCTAATGTTAAGACCCAGCTGTGCGGCTTCAATCTCCAGTGCCCTGCTATAGGCGGGTATGAAGGGGGCCGGCGCCAGGTAGGTTGGATCAATGCCCATAAAGAGATGGCTCATCGTTGTGTTGCCAACGGCGGTTATTTCGTAAACCCGGTCGCGGGTAACTCCGGCTTGCTTCAGCAGTTGCCGGACGATCTGGTTTGCAGCGCCAATTACCTTATCCTGAAGCTGTTTGAGGCCGTCTTCAACCTGGGAGGCATGGGTAATGCGCGATATTACATCGGCGCCATAAACGTTCTGAGGATTGGTGGCTGCTGCTACAGCCAGAACAGTGGCGCTTTTCAAGTCGATCAGCGAGCCGACAATCGTAGTGGTGCCGATATCAAAAGCCACCCCATAGAGCTGGTCGCTGGTATCGCCCGGCTCCAGTGAAATAATCCGGAGACCGTCATGGGCAACTGTTACCTTGTAGCGATTATTGCGGAGCAGCGCCGGCAAAGCGGCCAGTTCGCGAAGGTTTACCTGCAGCTGATCGCGGCCTGCCGTCATCAGCAGGCGCTCCAGGTCAGCCTTTTGATCCTGAACAGAAGGGCGCTCCAGGACCAGAGCAATCTTTTCAACGGCCGGTTCGGCTTCCAGCAGTTCCACTCCGCCGGCCAGCGAGGTTTTGCGGCTGTGGGCATCTTTCATCAGCGGTACTTCAACGGTTAAGTTGCCGACGATTGTACGCTGACAGGCTAAAACCCAGCCGGCATCAAGCTCTGCCTGGGAAAGATGCTTTTTCTCAGCTGCAGTGGGTGATTCTTTATCTCCGTCGACGATCCGGACCCGGCATTTGCCACAGGTTCCTTTTCCGGCACAGTCACCTTCTAAGTAGATGCCACCCTGATCAGCGGCAGCCAGCAGGTTAGTTCCGGTTTTAAGTTCAATCATTTTATTATAAGGAATGAATTTAACAGTTGGCATATGGCTCAAGACCTCCCTGGAGATTAAATAAAGGAAAAGCAACCTTACTAGCAGGTTGCTCCTAACCATGGTGCGCCCGCAGGGATTCGAACCCCGACTTCAGGCTCCGGAGGCCTGCGTGATATCCCTTTCACTACGGGCGCCTGACTGTAATGACCCATTGCCATAATACCACCAGCCTAAAACCAAGTCAAACAACTTCCGCATCTTCAGAAAATGAACCCACTGTTCCGATCAATGACCAGGAAGATGTTGTATAATAGATATATGTATGACTAATGCTTCGTGACAGGCATGTTAACAATAAGCAACAGGTTTTCGCACAGCTGCCGACGTTTTCGGTCCGAGTTAATAATGCTTTTCTATGTATAGCTCCGGCGTTCGGTTATTGATGCAGAGGAGGTAGCATTTTGGCAACAGATCATTTGGAGCATTCTTTACCAAACGGCATAAAACTGCACTTTATGGCGACCCCAAAATTTAAAACCATATCGATCGGGCTTTTTATCCATCAGGAACTCAGCAGTGAGCTTGCAGCGTTGAGCGCCCTGCTGCCTTCAGTTTTGGAAAAAGGCTGTCGACTATACCCCGATTATCTAACCCTGCAGCGCAAACTGGAAAACCTTTTCGGGGCTGACCTTTCAACCGATATCATAAAAAGCGGAGAGCGCCAAACTCTTGCTTTCGCCTTAGAAACTGCGCACGACCGCTATCTCGGAGCGAACGGTAACCTATTAAGCGAGGGGCTCTCGATTCTGAGCGCGGTGGTTACCGATCCGCTGCTGGAAAAAGGGGCCTTTAGCGAGAAATTCGTTAAGCAGGAGAAGAATCAGCTGGTTAAGGATATTAAGGCGCTGCTGAATGATAAGGCTACTTACGCTACCGAGCGATGCCTGTCGGAAATGTGTGCCGGGGAGCGCTTTGGCGTTTTTCGCTTAGGTAAGGTTGAAGATTACGACAAGATCAGTCCCGCCGGCCTTTATGATTATTACAGGCAGCTATTAGCCCGCAACCCGATTGATATCTATATTGTGGGAGATTTAGATGAACAGACGGTCCATGATGCCGTTGCCGGACATTTTAGTTTCACGCGGGCAGAAAACGAAGCAGTCCTACCGGAGACTGAACTAAATGAAGTTCGAGATGAGCTGCTATCGCTTGAAGAACAGATGGCTGTCAACCAGGCCAAGCTGGTACTCGGTTACCGGACCGCTACCGGCTATAAAGATGAGCTGCACTGTCCTCTTTTGGTTTACAGCGGCATCCTCGGCGGTTTCCCCCATTCCAAGCTTTTTATGAAAGTGCGTGAAGAAGCCGGACTGGCCTACTACATTCACAGTCGTCTGGAGCGGCACAAGGGACTGATGTTCATTGCGGCTGGCATTAACCACGAAGACTATGAGCAGGCCAGGGCGATCATTGAACTGCAGTTGAAGGACATGGCAGAGGGCATAATCAGCGACGCCGAGCTGGAAAACACCAAACGCGGGCTGATTAACCAGCTCTTATCGCGCCAGGACAGCCCCGGCCAGCTGATTAGTTTTCACCTCGATGGGAAAATCGGCGGCTACAACTACAGTTTTGAGCAGCTGATTAAAGGAATTGAAGCAGTGGGAATCAAAGAAATCAGGGCAGTAGCCGAGAGAATTAAGCTCGATACAACTTTCCTGCTGCGACCGGTTGAAGGAGGAGAGCCTGCTGATGGTTGAACAATATAAACTGATTGAGAATAAAACATTACAGGAAAAGCTCTATCATTTCCGGGTGGAGCCGGGGATGGACCTTTACGTGCTGCCCCGGCCCGGTTACCAAAAGAAATACGCCATATTTTCAACCCGTTTTGGCTCGATCGATAATAAGTTCAGGATTGCGCCGGAGCAGGAGTTCACCGATCTGCCCGATGGCGTGGCTCACTTCCTGGAGCATAAGCTCTTTGAAGATGAAGGAGGCAATGTTTTTGACCGCTTTGCCGCCCTGGGGGCATCGGCTAACGCCTACACTTCATTTACCCAGACGACTTACCTTTTTTCCTGCACGGAAAGATTCGATGAGAATTTCAAAGTATTGCTCGATTTTGTCCAGGACCCCTATTTTACTGAGCTGACAGTGCAGAAGGAACAGGGAATCATCGGCCAGGAGATCAAGATGTATGAAGATCATCCTCACTGGCGGGTTTTTTTTAACCTGCTTGAATCGCTTTACCAGGCTCATCCGGTGCGCAACGATATTGCCGGGACTATTGAAAGCATCTCCCGCATTACCCCGGAGCTGCTTTACCGCTGCTACAATACTTTCTACCACCCCAGCAACATGGCGGTATTCGTGGTCGGCGATCTTGATCCAAAGCAGGTTTATAACCTGACAGAAGCTAACATTGGCGCCAGGAACTATATTCCGCTCGGCCCGATCGTGCGCAGCTTCCCCGCTGAACCGCCGGAAGTGTTAAAGAGGCGGGCAGAACAACAGCTGGTTGTATCTGAACCGATTGTCTTTCTCGGTTTCAAGGATATTACTGTTGAAAATCTTAAAGGACGCAACCTGATGCGCCGCGAAATCCTAATGGAGATGCTTCTTGATATCCTGTTCGGAACAAGCGAAAAGCTTTATAATGATCTTTACCGCGATGACTTGATTGACGAAAATTTTGGCGCTGAATATACAGCTGAATCAAATTATGGATACGTGATGATCGGTGGCGAAACCAAAAATCCCGACCGGCTTTGCGAGCAGATCATGGGGGCAATTGATGCCCTTAAAAACGAGGGAATCGATCAGGAACAGTTCGAGAGGCACCGCCGAAAAATGCTTGGTGGTTACATCAGGCGCTTCAACTCGCTTGAATTTATCGCCAATAATTTCCTGGCCTACCGCTTCCGGGAGACCGATCTTTTTGAGCTTCCTTCCATTATGCAGGAGGTTAAACTGGAGGAAGTGATAGCCCTGGCAGCCGAAAACTTAAATCCTAAGCGCCACGCCGTCTCCCTGATCCTCCCGGCTGGTGAGAGTTAGGTGAACTTCTTGTAATAAATTATGCTGAAGTTGGCTTAAGAATGTAATGTTTTCTTGGAAATAAAATGTTGGTTTCTTTGATAAAAAAAACGCACAGTTGATCAGCAGTAAAAGGATTAACCAGTAATTAAAAAGAGGGTGTGGATAATGAAAAAGGCGCTCATTACAGGGATTACCGGCCAGGACGGTGCCTACCTGGCCAGATTTTTGCTTGAAAAAGGCTACGAGGTACACGGGTTGGTAGCCAGGCGCAGCAGCACCAATTTTTGGCGACTTGAGTATTTAAAGGTGGAAAATGATGTTAAGCTGATTTACGGGGATATAACCGACCAGCCTTCGCTGATCAAAGCCCTGGATAAATCTGAGCCGGACGAGGCATACAACCTGGCGGCACAGAGCTTTGTGGGTACTTCCTGGGAACAGCCGAAGCTGACAGCCAAGGTAACTGCCCTGGGCGTTCTTAACATGCTGGATGCGCTGCGGGTAACCAACGCGAACACCCGCTTTTACCAGGCATCGACCAGCGAGATGTTTGGTTTAATTAAAGAAGAGGTGCAGTGTGAAAACACCCCCTTTCACCCCCGCAGTCCTTACGGGGTGGCAAAACTTTACGGGCACTGGATATCAGTTAATTACCGGGAGAGCTTTGGCATGTATACCTCTAACGGGATCTTGTTTAACCACGAATCACCGCTTAGAGGCATCGAGTTTGTAACCCGAAAAGTTACCGACGGGGTGGCCAGGATTAAAATGGGCCGGCAAAAGGAGTTGCGCCTGGGAAATATTGATGCTAAGCGAGACTGGGGCTATGCCGGCGATTACGTGGAAGCAATGTGGCTAATGCTACAACAAGATAAGCCGGACGACTTTGTAATTGCGACAGGAAGAACTACGTCGGTTAGGGATATGTGCAAGATTGCTTTTGAATATGTTGGCCTCAACTATGAAGATTACATAGTAATAGACCCTCAGTTTTATCGCCCCGCCGAAGTGGATATCCTGATCGGCAACCCCGAAAAGGCAAAGGAGATATTGGGTTGGGAGGCTAAAACCACGCTTGAAGAGCTGATCCGGATGATGGTTGACGCTGATCTTGTCAGGGTCGCTGCTGAGTCAGGAAGCTAAGGAGACGGGGGTAGACGGGGGGACGTTTCATCTGTCTTGTTCTTGCATTGTTGTTTGAAAGACAGATGAAGCGTCCCCCCGTCTCTTTGAAAGACAGATGAAACGTCCCCCCGTCTACTTGCCGCACCCAGAAAACTGAACGGCGCTGGAATGGACTCCCCGGGTTGATCTTTGACTCTGGCTACGGTAAAATATGTTCATTGGTGTGCACATATATGTGCACAAGGGTCAGGGAGGTCTGTCGGTGAATAACTTTACTCGCTACGTTAACCCTCATCTGGGCGAAATGCTGGAAAGTATCAAGCTCGATCAAAAATATGTTAAAGGTGATGGCTGTTATCTGATCGATGATCAGGGCAACCGCTATTTAGATTGCATTGCCGCCTACGGGGCGCTGCCGTTTGGTCATAATCCAAAGCCAATCTGGGAAGAGATCAACCGCTTTCAACAATCCGGAGAGCCAAGCTTTATCCAGCCTTCGGCGCTTGATGCTGCCGGTGAATTGGCTCGCCGCCTGCTTGAAGTTGCCCCTGAAGGTCTTGATTATGTGACCTTTGCCAACAGCGGCGCCGAAGCGATTGAAGCGGCGATTAAACTCTGCCGCTCGGCAACTGGCCGCCCCGGTATCCTTGCTACAGACAACAGTTTTCACGGTAAAACCTACGGTGCCCTCTCAGCAACCGGTAACCCGGCTTATCAAAAAGCGTTTTGTGCTCCGGCCGAGCATTTTTCCCACATCAGTTTTGGCGATACCGGCGCTCTTGAAGCGGAGCTAAAGTCAAACCCCGACTACTATGCTGCGTTACTCCTGGAGCCGATCCAGGGGGAGGGGGGCATCGTGGAGCCGCCTGCTGGATACTTGCAAAAAGTAAGGGAAATATGCGATCAGTACAAAGTTTTGCTGGTTTTAGATGAAGTGCAGACCGGGCTGGGCCGCACCGGCCACCTCTTTGCCTGTGAGGCTGAAAAGGTCAGACCGGACGTACTGGTGCTGGCTAAAGCTCTTGGCGGCGGCCTTTTTCCGATCGGCGCCTGCTTAAGCAGCGCCGCTGCTTATAACGAAGAATTTGCTCTCAAGCATTCCTCAACTTTTGCCGGTAATTCTTTGGCCTGCCGCATCGGTATTAAAGTTCTCGACCTGCTTACTTTCAACCGGAAGGCCATGGTTAAGGAAGTGCGCCGCAAGGGAGAACTCTTTAAGTCTGGCCTGCTCGCTCTGCAGGAAAAATATCCAGAGCTAATACTTTCTATTCGCGGTCGTGGCCTGATGCTTGGGATAGAATTTAATATGGATCGCGAACTGTTCCCCGGCAGCCTTTTAGGCGTAATGGCCGAACAGGAGCTGCTAACCCCGGCGATCTCTTCCTATCTGCTTAATGTTGAAAAAATCCGCGTTGCGCCCACCCTTAACGGCAATGCGGTAATCCGCATCGAACCGTCGCTGACCATCAGCGAAGAGCAGTGTCAGGAAGCCTTATATGGCATCACAGCGATGCTGTCAGTACTCAACGATAAAAATACAGCCCGCTTTCTCTCATACCTGGTAAGAACCCCGGGGGTTAAAGGTGATCACTATACAGAGTTTGTTCCGTACCCGGCGCTTAAGATTTTACCATCAGGCAGCGCGGATGAAGGTCGCTTTGCTTTTTTAATCCACGCCCTCGATTTGCAGAGCTACCACCAGTTTGACAACAGCCTGCTTTCCTTCAGTGAGCAGGAACTGGCCGATCTGACTGGCCGCTTTAATGACCTGGTTGAGCCTTTTGTGGCCGGAAAAACCAAAATCAGATCGGCTGCCGGTAAGACTGCCTACGGAGAATTTATTGCCCTCTCGCGTACCACCGATGAATTCATCAGTATGCCGCGCAGCCAGGCGCTGGCTGAACTAAAAAAGGCTGTGGCCCTGGCTCGCGAGCGGGGAGCAAAAATCGTCGGTCTCGGCGCTTTTACCGCTGTAGCCTCGATGGGCGGCCTCTACCTGAAAAACGAAAGAATTCCGATTACCACTGGCAACAGCTACACAGTGGTTTCTGCCGTTGATGCTGTTAATACCGCAACGGAGAAGCTTGGCATTGACCGGGCCGATACCACGGCGGCCATCGTCGGCGCCGCTGGCTCGATTGGGCGCGGAATTTCACTGCTGCTTTCCGAGACGGTGCCCCGCCTGATCCTGATCGGTAATCACAACAACCAGTCAGCCAGCGAAAGGTTGCAGCTGGTTGCCGCGGAAATATACCGCTACCAGTCCGCCCTGCTGAAACAGGGCAGAACACTTAAACCGGGCAGTATGGGGTATTTACTGGCCGGATGCAGCGAGCTGCCCAAACCTGATGCCCCGATGAGCGCTTTTGAGGCTTTTGCCGCAACCGATGGGCGCCGCCTGGGAATAATTCTTTTCTCAACGGACATAAACTCCGTACTGGCCAAAGCTGATATAGTGATCAGCGCCACCAGCGCTACGGATAAAGTGATCAATGCCGGTAACCTTAAAGCAGGAGCGATCGTCTGCGACATATCCCGCCCGGCCAATGTCAGTGAGGAAGTTGGCGCTTCCCGACCGGATGTTTTGGTGATTGATGGCGGGGTTATCGAGGTTCCGGGCAAGCCCTCTCTCGGCTGGGATTTCGGTTTTGAAGAGGGGTTGGCTTATGCCTGCATGGCCGAAACGATGATGCTGGCCTTAGAGCAGCAATATAAGCATTACAGTCTCGGTTCATCCGGGGTAAATCTGGAATCAATTTTGCGGACCAGGTATCTGGCGGCTGAACATGGCTTTAAACTGGCCACCTTCCGCAGTTTCAACCGTCCTTTAAGCGACGAAAGCTGGCAGCGGCTTCTTAATAACCGCAAACTGAAGCAGGCTGTCCGTCAGGGCTAAAATGGCAATTAGTATATAGCGGCCTAAAAAATTCTGTGATAGAATGATCAGAAAATGCCGTTAGAGACAGTCGCAGAGAGGATGAATGTTTTGGAGCAGAACAACAAAGCCGGGAAAGCTGCCGGCGATAAGGAATTTGTCAGGGAGATTACCCCTAAGTCTGTTGATTTTTCACAGTGGTACATCGATGTTATTCTCAAGGCACAACTGATGGATTACGCCCCAATCAAGGGCTTTATGGCTTTCCGTCCCGCCGGTTATGCTCTCTGGGAGAAGGTGCAGGAGCAGCTTGACCGGCGCTTTAAAGAAACGGGCCACCAAAATGCTTACTTTCCGCTGCTGATTCCCCAGAGCTTGCTGCAAAAAGAAGCCGAGCACGTCGAGGGCTTTGCTCCCGAGGTGGCCTGGGTGACCCGGGGTGGCAACGAAATTCTTGACGAGCCGCTGCTGGTCCGGCCAACCTCTGAGGCGATTATCTGCGACTTTTATTCCCGCTGGGTCCAATCCTGGCGTGATCTGCCGATATTGATCAACCAGTGGTGCAGTGTTGTCCGCTGGGAAAAATCGACCCGCCCCTTTTTACGCACTTCCGAGTTTCTCTGGCAGGAGGGTCATACCTGCCACCGCACCGAAGAGGAGGCGGAAGCGGAAACCCTTCAAATGCTCGAAGTTTATCGCGAGTTCCTGGAGACAGAGATGGCTATCCCGGCCCTTGCCGGCCTCAAGACAGAGAGAGAAAAGTTTGCCGGCGCTCTGCGCACCTATTCGGTAGAGGCGTTGATGAGCGATGGCAGGGCTCTGCAGGCTGGTACTTCCCACAACCTGGGGCAGCACTTTGCCAAAGTATTTGACATCACATTTTTAGATCAGGACGATCAGTTGAAACATGCCTGGCAGACTTCCTGGGGTTTGTCGACCAGGACCATCGGCGCTCTGATCATGGTTCACGGTGACGACCGCGGCCTGGTTCTGCCGCCGCGCATGGCGCAACACCAGGTAGTGATCGTGCCGATCTTAAGTAAAAAAGACGGTGAACGGGTTTTAACGGCAGTCCGGGCCTTAGCCGATCGTCTGCAGGCAGAAAAGATCAGGGTTAAGCTTGATGATCGCGAAGAGTATTCGCCGGGCTGGAAGTACAACGATTGGGAGATGCGCGGAGTTCCGGTGCGCATCGAGGTTGGCCCCCGCGATCTTGACAAGGGCCAGGTGGTAACTGTGCGCCGTGATACGGGCGAAAAAGAATTTGTAGCTGACGATCAACTTAGCACTCACCTGCCGGCGCTGCTGGAAACAATTCAAAAAGATATGCTTCAGCGGGCTATCGATTACCGCGAAGCCAATACCCGCCGCGGCAGCGATTACAAAGAGTTTAAGCGGATCATGGAAGAGGAACGTGGCCTTTTCATCGCCCCCTGGTGCGGCAACGACGACTGCGAAGATCAGATTAAGATCGATACCAAGGCTACGATCCGCTGCCTGCCTTTCGGCATGGAACCGGAGGGAGAAAGCTGTTTCGCCTGCGGCAGCAAGGCCACCAAGGCGGCCTGCTTCGCCCGCGCCTATTGAGTTTTTTCGTAATGGCCTTAGTAAATAATAGCATCAACGTTAGTATAGTAATGCAGCGGGCTGTTCTTGAAGCCTGCGCTCACGATCGCGCGCTTAAGAATTGCAGCGGCACAAAAGCTG
>CAYGHB010000006.1:0-2705 GCA_964349375.1 uncultured Syntrophomonadaceae bacterium
AAGTGAGAGAAACTGTATTTCACCAGTTCTGTCCCCAGGGCGTCAGCGGCGTAGTAGTTATTTCAGAATCACATCTGGCCATTCACACCTGGCCTGAATACGGCTACGCGGCAGTTGACGTTTTCACCTGTGGTCAAACCGTCAATCCATGGGTGTCCTGTAACTATTTGAAACAAGCGTTTTCAGCCCAGAATATGTCGGCCCGGGAAATTAAGCGCGGCATTTTTGATGTCGACCTTAAACATAAAACGGCGGCAAATTATTAGTACTTAGCTGACAGGGGAGTATAATCGATGCCTTCTGAGGAACACAAATGGTTTATTGAACATACTTCGCCAGGTACAGCCCACATGTTTGGGGTTGTAAATTTTTTAAAGAGCAAGCGCACAAAGTATCAGCAGGTTGAGATTGCCGATACTGAACTCTTTGGCCGGATCTTAATTCTCGACGGAAAAATCCAGTCATCTGAGTACGACGAATATATTTATCACGAGGCGCTGGTTCAACCGGCTATGCTGGTTTGCCCGGCGCCTCGGCGCGTTCTGGTTACCGGTGGCGGCGAAGGGGCAACCTTGAGAGAGATTTTGCGCCACCCCTCGGTGGAAAAACTGGTAATGGTTGACCTGGATCGTGAAGTAGTTGAAATCTGCCGTGAATACTTACCCAGCTGGCACCGTGGCAGTTTTGAGGACCGGCGCGTCGAACTGTTCTATATGGATGCCCGTCAATACCTGGAAAATACAGATCAGCTATTTGACGTGATCATTAGCGATGTTCCGGAGCCGGTGGAAGCCGGCCCGGCCCTTAAGTTATTTACGAAGCAATACTTTGAGCTGATCAACAAACGTTTAGCCACCGGGGGATCATTTTCATTGCAGGCCGGTGATTACGGGCTGCCGTTTATCGAAGCACACAGTGCGATCTATAACACGATCAGACAGATTATGCCATTTGCCCTGTCTTATCGCGCTTTTGTCCCCTCTTTCAATACCGAATGGGGTTTTATATTAGCCTCCGCCCAGGAGAATGAACTGCCTGAGGGAGATGAACTTGATCTCCTGATTAAAGAGCGCTGCCTTGATTTACGATATTTTGACGCTCAGACTGCCAGGAGTATCTTTGCGCTTCCAAAAGATATCCGGGCGCGACTGGCGTCGGAAACCAGAATCATTGATGACGATAACCTGCTATCAATTTATTAAAGGAAATTAAAGGAGACTGGGGATGGAAAAAAGAGACCGCACATTTTTAATGGTAAAACCGGATGGAGTTAAACGGGCTTTGATTGGCAATGTGATCAGCCGTTTAGAAAATAAGGGCTTGAAACTTGTAGCAATGAAGCTGATGCAGATTAGCCCCGAACTTGCAGCCCGTCATTATGGTGAGCATCAGGGTAAACCATTTTATGATGGGTTAATTGAATTTATCACATCAGGTCCTGTTGCGGCGATGATCTGGGAAGGCGACGATGCTGTCGAAATGATCCGCTCCATGATAGGCGCAACGGATCCGAAAAAAGCAGCCCCGGGAACGATGCGCGGCGATCTTGCCGTCTTTATGGGCAAAAATATTGTTCATGCTTCAGATTCACCGGCCAGTGCCGAGCGGGAAATGAGCCTCTTTTTTGAGGCCGGCGAGCTTTGCGATTACAGGCTTCCTCACGAAGATTGTTTATATGATTAAATTAACGCTAGTTAATTAATCTGAGTGCCAAGTATGGCGAGAACAAAAAAAGCGGCTAAAAGCTGCTTTTTTGTTGCATTAAGATAAAGACTGTATTATAATAAACATAACCAATAAGGTTAGTAATATAAAAGGCGGTGGTAATAAATGTTCGCACAAAAGTGCCCGGGACAGGATATGCGCTACTGGACTGCTGATGATGTTAACGAAGAAAAATGTCCGCAGTGCGGTGGGATGATCGAGTTTTTTAAAACTGATATTCGCCTGCGCTGTCCGAAATGTAAAACACGGGTGGCCAACCCCAGGTTTGATATGGGCTGTGCTCAGTGGTGCTCCTATGCGGAACAGTGCCTTGGTTCAGGAGCAAAGGGGCTAAAAACGAAGTCGATCAAGCTTGCCTTGGAAGATGAGCTAGTTGCCAGGGCCAATTGTTTTCCGGAAGTAGTTGATCAGGTTAAATCAGTTTTTGAGAAAGCTGAAGAGATCTGTGCCAGGGAGAAGCTTGACCTGCCGCCGATCATAGCCAACGTCCTGGCGATCACTATGCTAAAACTTGATCTGATTGATTCCCCTGTAGAATACTTGCAAAATATCGGCAAAAAACTGGCAATGCCGCCTGCTGCTTTCACCGAAACCATCAATTTAGCCGAAAGACTGGACGAAGATGATCCGGCAGACAGAGCCGGTCAAACGGTGATCAGTTTGCTTGAAGAAATCAGGGTGGGGCAGCTTGCCTGACCCATTTTATAAACCGGCTTAATTTACAAATTTGATAAACTTACCTGGAGGGACTAACATGGAGAAACTATTAAGAAAGATTATCTCAATCGATGAGGAAAAGTGTGACGGCTGCGGGCTCTGTATTCCATCCTGCGCCGAGGGAGCCTTACAAATAGTCGACGGTAAGGCCCGGTTAGTGAAGGATATCTACTGCGATGGTCTCGGCAATTGCCTCGGTGAATGCCCCCAGGGCGCAATCGAGATGATTGAAAGGGAGGCAGAACCTTTTGATGAGGCCGCAG
>CAYGHB010000006.1:2805-16070 GCA_964349375.1 uncultured Syntrophomonadaceae bacterium
CAGGGCGCAATCGAGATGATTGAAAGGGAGGCAGAACCTTTTGATGAGGCCGCAGTGGAAGAACATCTTGAAAGTCTTTCGAAAGGGGCCGGCGCTGAGGCCGAAGAGGAATGTAGTGTTTGTTGCGGCAGCAGTGTGGTCCGTGATTTAAAACCGCATGGCAGTGCAGAAAAAGATCTGTCTGCTGCTGTTTTTGAACCCGAGGCAGAGCTCAATCACTGGCCTGTTCAACTGCATCTGGTCAATCCGCAGGCTCGCTTTCTGCAGGGAGTTGACCTTTTAATTGCCGCCGATTGCGTGCCCTTTGCTTACGCTGATTTTCATCGCAAATTTTTAGCCGGTCGCTCTTTAATTATCGGCTGCCCGAAGTTAGATGATGTAAATGCCTATCATCAGAAGCTGGTCCAGATCTTTAAACTGAACAACTTAAAGAGCATCACCCTGGTTCACATGGAAGTGGGCTGCTGTTTCGGAATATCAAAGCTGGTGAAATCTGCCCTGGCTGAGGCTGGCGTTTCCACACCGCTGGAAGAAGTGATTGTTGGGGTGGATGGCAACCTTAAATAGCAGATAAAAAACAATAAAAGCGCGCAATAATGAAGCGTCTTCCATGATCAGCATTCAAAGGCAGACGCTTCAACCAATTCTTTAATAGTAGCTTCTTCGAGTACTTTAAGCATCTCCTGCTGAGCCCGTGACCAGATACCCCGAAGCGAACAACTGCTCTGTTCGCGGCATGGTTCGCTGCTGAAAAGGCAGCGGGTAATACCGATTGGCCCGTCAACAGCTTCAACCACTTCTCTTAAATTAATATTTTGCGGATCAGCCAACAGCCGGATTCCACCGGCCGGACCGCGTGTGCCTTCAGTCCAGCCGGCTTCTTTTAAGACAGCCAGCAGCTGAACCACAAGGTTTACCGGGATTGATCTCCTGGCAGCGATCTCCTTGCTTGTTATCGTGGTCCCTGGAGGATGGGCTGCCAGTTCGGTTAAGATAATAACGGCATACTCAGCTTTTTTAGTAATCACTATTTTTCTCCGTATAATATAACTAAGTTAGTTATATTATACGGTAGCGTACTGTAGCGGTCAACAACAGAGTTGAAATTGACTGTTAGCATAACTTGTTAGCACAACGTGGTCGTAGATTATTCAAATATTTGAAAATGCCTCCCATTCGAAGTATAATATCTAGAGAGATTCTTAGAAAAAGAGGCGACGAAAATGAGAAACTATAAACTAGCTATATTAACCATATTAGCAATTCTCTTTATGATATCAGTAAAGGTTCTGGCAGCTCCCACATCCGGAGCAACAGCTGCCCAGAAACCGGTTTATGTTGTGGAGCTGGACGGTGCAGTTACTGCTGGTTTAAACAACTTTTTACAACGGCAAGTTGAGCTGGCTCACGCCGAAGAAGCCCAGCTATTTGTGATGGTTATGAATACGCCGGGTGGACTTGTTGATGCGACACTTCAGATTAATAAGCTATTTTTAAATGCCAAGATGCCCGTTGCCGTTCTTGTTGCGCCATCTGGTGCGATTGCCGGTTCGGCAGGTGCTTTTATTCTGATTTCCGCCGACCTGGCCGTGATGGCTCCTGGAACAACTGTTGGTGCTGCACAGCCGATTGCTTTTTCGCCCGAAGGGGCCGAGTCTGCCGACGAGAAGACCATAAATTTTTACGCTAGTCACCTGCGCAGTATTGCCCGCGAAAAAGGGCGACCGGAATCTGTAGCGGAGCGATTTGTTACAGAAAACCTGACCATTGATTCCCGTGAAGCCCTGGAACTGGGGGTTATCGACTATATCGCTGCCGACCTGCAGGAACTGCTTGAAACAGTAGACGGCCTGGAAATTGAGAAACAGGGTCAAACCTACTCTCTTGATACAGTTGGGGCGCCAATCTTACAGGAGGACATGAACTTAAGAGAGCGCCTGCAAAACTGGCTCAGTGATCCGCAAATCGCTTTTTTAGTTTTAATCATTGGTTTCCTGGGCATTTATTTTGGTTTGAACGCACCGGGAACTATTGTGCCCGAAGTAAGCGGGTTGATCCTGGTCATTCTCGGAATTTATGGTATGGGCCTTTTCGATACCAATACAACTGGGATTGTTTTACTATTGGTAGGATTAGGTTTGATCATTGCCGAACTTTTAACGGCCGGTTTTGGCATCTTAGGTATAGGAGGGGCGCTTTCTATGGTTGCCGGATCAATTCTTTTACCGATGGAACCTTTTATGGCGAGGGAATGGTATGCCACCTTTGTGATCACTGTTGTCGGAACGGTAATCGGGTTTTTAATCATTATGATCTTTGTTATTCAGCGCATAGTTGACAGCCGACGCCGTTTTATAGATGGCAGTGCTTACTTCAACCTGCCTCCAAAAGGGACAGCTGTCAGCGATCTTAAACCGGAAGGGATGATTAAGGCCAGGGGAGAACTCTGGAAAGCTAAAAGCGTTGACGATTGCGAAATAGCGTCCGGGACAGAAGTGGAAGTTGTTGGCTCGGAGAGCATGATCCTTTGGGTCAGGCCACTAAAGGCTGACAGCAAAGCTGTTTTGGAAAAAGAGTAAGTTGCTTTTTATTAAGCTTTAATAAAAAGGGAGGTAAATAAAATGTTAGACCTTATTTTTAGCAGCGGTTTATTGATTCCAATTATACTGATCCTGTTTTTCTTTGTTACATCGGCTTTAAAAGTGGTACGGGAGTATGAGCGCCTGGTGGTTTTCCGCCTTGGCCGTCTGATCGGTCAAAAGGGTCCCGGTCTTGTTTTCTTGATCCCGGTCATTGATCGCTTTGTCCGCATTTCTCTGAGGATTATCACTCTTGACGTGCCGACCCAGGAGGTTATCACTCGTGATAACGTTACAGGCAGTGTAAATGCTGTTGTCTATTACCGGGTTATTGATCCAAACCGGGCGGTCAATAACGTTGAAGAATACAAAATGGCCACGGCCCAACTGGCACAGACCACCCTTAGAAGTGTGGCCGGCCAGGCTGACCTTGATGAGCTGCTCTCTGAGCGGGACAAACTAAATCAGAAGATCCAGACCATTCTTGATGAAGCTACAGATCCCTGGGGTATCAAGGTCACCGCGGTGGAGATCAAGGATGTTGGTATTCCCGAATCGCTGCAGAAAGCGATTTCGAGGCAGGCTACTGCAGAACGTGAGCGGCGGGCGGTTATTGTGCAGGCCGAAGGTGAGAAAGAAGCGGCTGGCAAGATTGCCGAAGCGGCGAAGATCCTAAATTCTGAAGAAGGTGGGTTTTATGTGCGCTTGCTGCGCACCCTGCCGGAAATTGCCAGTCAGCAGGGCTCGGTTATCGCCTTCCCGCTGCCGATTGAGTTAAAACACCTGCTGCCTCTGGCCAGTGGACCAAAAGCGGAAGATAAAAAAGAAAAGTGATCAGGCTAAAGTGATCGATTAATGGACTATAATGACCGTAAGATCAACATACCTTATAAAACGGCGTTTGTTGTCAACCCTACCAGCGGGGCTGGGTATGCCGGGAAAACCTGGCCGCATATTGCCGAAATGCTTGATCAATCCGGTCAGCAGTATAAAGTATATTTTACCCGCGGCAGCGGTGATGGAACAGCATTGGCTGCAAAGGCGGTCAGGGAAGGGGCCGAGCTGGTTGTGGCCGTTGGCGGCGATGGAACATTATTTGAAGTCGTCAACGGTATCGATCCTGACCGCACCGTCTTTGCCCTTATTCCCCTCGGAACGGGTAACGGTTTCAGACGCTCCTGCGCTCTGCCCGGGCAGTGGCAGGCAGTGCTGCAGGGGTTTAGCAGCTGGAAGCCCCGCCTAATTGATCTGGGCCTGATCAACGGCTCCTATTTTTTAAATGTAGTCGGAGTCGGTTTTGATGCTGCTGTGGCGGAGATGGCTTCTGATAAGTATAAAATAATCGGAGGATATACCGCTTACCTGATTGCTTTTTTTGATAAGCTGACCCGTTTTGATCATTTCAGCACCAGAATTGAGTGTGAGCAGTGGGAGGTTGAACAGGAAAATACCCTGCTGGTGGTAGCGGCCAACGGACCCTTCTATGGTGGCGGTTTTACCATAGCGCCACAGGCGGCAATTGATGATGGCCTGCTTGACCTGATCATTATCCGCAGGATGAACAAGCCAGAAACAACCTTGCTGGCTTTTCAGGCTATGGTAGGCAAACACCTTGACCACTCAGCCGTCATTGCGACAAAGATCGAACATGTAAAGATTAAGGGTAACCACCAGGTGCCGGTGCATATTGATGGTGAGATAATCGGCAGGCTGCCCTTAAATATTGGTATTAAACCGGGGGCGCTGAAAATCCTTGCCCCGCCAAAACAGTTAACCGCTGGGGCGGATCGCTAAGATATTTCGAAAATACACTTGATAAGCGTAAAAAGAGTGGTTATAATAACAGGGCGGGAAAAGATGCGAGCGTGGCGGAACGGCAGACGCGCTAGGTTCAGGACCTAGTGGGCGTAACGCCCGTGGAGGTTCAAGTCCTCTCGCTCGCACCAGAAAATTAAGCAGTGACGGGGTTTTAACCCCGTCACTTTTTCATTTAAGCTTAACCCATATTTAGGTTATTTTTTTGTCTCTCGCCCGGCTGCAGCAGGCCGTGCAAAACAATATCGTAAACCGCCTCCAGGACCTCATCGGATCCGTATTTATGATCCAATACTTTCCGGTAGGAAAAGGTCTCGAGCATCGAAATCATGGCAAAACTGGCAATTTCGCTGTTTACAGGTCTGATCGACCCACCTTTAATACCCCTCTCAAGATCCTTGGCCAGTGGGTCAACCCAGGCTTTTCGTAAGATCTCCTCAGCCCGGACACTTTCTTCAGGATCTTCCTGGCGTAGTGAATCCTTCAGCAGGTTAATGGCTGTCAGCACCCTGTTTGAATAAGCATGCCCAGCCTTCCAGCGCTTCTCCAATCTCCCGAGCGGCGTTTTTTCCCGACGGATATTGTCCAGCGCCCTTTTTGAGAAAGCATCAAAAATACTGCCCAGGCAGGTTAAATAAAGGTCTTTTTTGTTCTTAAAGTAATAATAAAATGAAGGCTTGGTTATGCCTACGCTTTCCATTATCTCAGCAATTGTTGTATTGTTATAACCTTTGCGTAAAAAAATCTGTGAAGCATCTTCAATGATCAATCTTTTAGTTTTTGAGTCTGAATAGCTGCCTGTTTTACGCTTTGTTTGCGAAGTCGCCGGGGTTTTTGTTTTACGATCCCAGATCGCCGAAGCGTAGGACAGGGGCACCGCTTCTGCACCGCATTTTTTCAGAAAGAGCAGGCGGTCAAGATGATGTTGATTGTAAAAAGCCTGGTTGCCGCTCTTATAGACGGGCGGATGCAGATATTTCATACGCAGGTAATAATGGATTAACTGCTTGCTGATGCCTGAGCGTTTAGCCAGTTCCCCGATTCGCATGACCTTTTCTTCACAGCTTATTTCCATGCTCTCACACCTCACGTTTAAACGATAGATTATACACTTATTATATGCTGTTTATATAATTCCTCTATTTTATTGTTGCAGAGTAGCGGTAATCTCGAAAATATTATCGAAATATAAAGTTGATTAAAAATATTGATTAAACCCAGTCAAAGGAATACACTTAAAACAACTTTAAAAAACATGGGGGGTAGTTAAGAAAATGGCGGAAATCAGGTTTGAAAACAAAGTGGCGGTAATCACCGGTGCCGGAGGTGGTCTAGGCAAGGCTTACGCCCTGCTGCTTGCCGCACGTGGCGCGAAGGTGGTGGTCAACGATTTAGGCGGTACTTTTGACGGCTCAGGTTCGGATGCCACGCCTGCCCAGCAGGTTGTCGATGAAATTAAGGCAGCCGGCGGCGAAGCAGTGGCCAACTACGACAGTGTTGCCGAGTTTGAGAGCGCTCAGAAAATTATTAACACCGCTGTTGAAAACTTCGGCCGACTGGATATTTTGATTAACAATGCAGGGATCTTGCGCGACAAAAGTATCTTAAAAATGGAGATGGATGATTATAGAAAGATCATGGCTGTGCACCTGGACGGGACATTTTTCTGCACAAAAGCGGCCTTTGCGATCATGAAGGAGCAGTCATACGGCAGGATCGTTTCAACCGCTTCGGCAGCAGGCCTCTATGGTAATTTCGGCCAGACCAATTACGGGGCGGCCAAAATGGGCATTGCCGGAATGATGAACTGTGTGGCCCAGGAAGGCGCCCGCTATAATATCAAGGCCAATACCATAGTGCCAACAGCCGGGACCAGGCTAACCTTTACGGTGATGCCGGAAGATGTCATCGGCAAAGTCAAACCCGAGTATGTCGCCCCGATAGTGGCCTGGCTCTGTTCAGAAGAATGTAATGAAACGGCAAGAATGATCAGTGCCGGAGGCGGCTATTTCAGCCGGGCTGCGGTAGTAGAGGGACCCGGAGTGGTTTTTGATTCCACCAGCGAGATTACCGTTGAGATGATTGTTGAAAAACTCGATCAGATCATGAACATTGAGGGTGGGCGCGAGTACGCCTCGGCCATGGAGCAGGCCGGCACGGTGATGTCCAAAATGAGCATGAGTTAGGAAATCATCTTAGCTAAAAAATCAAGAAAGGAGCATTGTCATGCCGATTGATCCAAAACTGGTAGGCAAAGAACTGCCAACCCTGGAGTACAGTTACACTCAGAAAGATGTGATGCTTTACGCCTTAGGCGTTGGTGCTGGCCATGACCCAGATGATCTTAAGTTTGTCTACGAAAGCGAGCTGGCAGTAATCCCAACCTATGGGGTGATTCCGCCCTTTGGCGCCCTTTTTAGCATCGTCGGGATGGAGGGAATGGACTTTAACCTGGCCATGCTGCTGCACGGTGAGCAGTATCTCGAACTCTACCAACCGATCCCCACAGAAGAAACACTTACTTCTTACCCTAAAATCGCGGCCATCTATGACAAAGTTAAGGGAGCCCTGGTTGAAATTGATGTGGTGACAAAGAACAGCAAGGGAGAGGAGCTTTTCAAAAACCGCTTCAGCACCTTTATCCGCGGTGAAGGAGGTTTTGGTGGTGAAAAGGGCCCCGAGCCTAAGTTTGAAGCACCGGATCGAAAGCCCGATCGGATTGTCGAGATGAAAACCTTGCCGCAGCAGGCCCTTCTTTACCGGCTCTCCGGAGATTTCAACCCGCTGCATGCCGATCCGAACTTCGCTGCAATGGGCGGTTTTGATAAGCCGATTTTACACGGCCTCTGTACTTTTGGTTTTGCCGGCCGGGCTGTCCTAAAAGAGTATTGCGATAATGATCCGGCTAAATTTAAAGCAATCAAGGTCCGCTTTTCGCGTCACGTTTATCCCGGTGAAACAATCGTCACAGAAATGTGGCAGGAGAAAGATGATCAGGTGATCATTCGGGCGAAAACAGCTGAACGCGAAGAATACTGCCTGACCAATGCAGCGGTCTGGTTAAACAAATAAAAGAGAAAAGGAGTGAAAAACCTTTGATTGGTATCTGCTCATACGCAGGCTATGTTCCCCGCTACCGCCTGAACCGGATGACCATCTTCAGCTCCATGGGCTGGTTCAACCCGGCGATCATTATGAACGCTGCCGGAGATAAAGCTGTGGCCAATTACGACGAAGATGCCCTGACTATGGCGGTTGAAGCCGGCGCCAAGTGTTTGCAGGGTTTTAACCCTGGTAATGTTGGCGCTCTCTATTTTGCGACGACAACTGCCCCTTTCCGGGAGCGTCAAAGTGCCACCATCCTGGCCGGCGCTTTATCGGTTTCGGAAGAGATCAGAACCGCGGATTTTAGCGGTTCAATTAAGTCGGGCACAACCGCCCTGCTTGCTGCGCTTGAATATGCGGCAGCCGGTGAAGGTAAAGAAGCGCTGGCCTGTGCTGCCGACTGCCGGATGGGAAAAGTAGGCTCCGTCCAGGAGATGGTTTTCGGTGATGGTGGCGCAGCAATGCTGGTTGGCAGTGATCAGGTTATTGCTGAATATAAGGGATCTTATTCACTGTCCTGTGATTTTGTCGATCACTTACGCGGGGCAAACTCTAAATATGATCGGCAATGGGAAGAGCGCTGGATCAGAGATTTAGGTTACGATCAGCTCATTCCGCAGGCAGTAGCTGGTTTACTTAAAAAATATAACCTGGAGCTCTCTGATTTTAACAAAGTAATTTACCCCTGTTATTATGGCGGCGCCAGGAAGAATATCAATCGTAAACTTGGTTTAAATCCCGATCAGGTCCAGGACGATCTGATGATGGATGCCGGTGATACCGGCTCGGCTCACCCGCTGTTGATGTTTGCAAAAGCGCTGGAAGATGCCGCCCCCGGAGATCGTCTGCTGGTATTAAGTTACGGTAATGGCTGCGATGCCCTGATTTTTGAGGTCACCGGGGCGATCACCGATTTTAAGAATCGACAAAGGATTAGCGACTCGATCAAAAACCAGGTTGAGCTCGATAACTTTTATAAATACCTCACCTGGCGTGAAATGCTGCCGGTAGAAGTAGGAATGCGCGGTGAAGAGGAGAGGCTTACTCGCTGGTCCCTGGTTTGGCGCAACCGTCGGTCAATCCTTGGTCTCGAAGGCACTCGCTGTCTAGCTTGCGGTACCCAGCAGTACCCACCGCAGCGGATCTGTATTAACCCCGATTGCGGTGCCGTTGATCAGATGGAACCGGTGGTATTTTCCAGCAAACGAGGCAAAGTTGTCAGTTTTACATCCGATCTGCTGGCGGCGACAACCAACCCGCCGGCGATTTACGGTAATGTCGATTTCGAAGGTGGTGGCCGCTGTATGTTTGATTTTACCGATTGTGTTTTGGAAGATCTGGAAGTCGGCAGAGCGGTTCGCTTTACCTTCAGGATTAAGTATTACGATCCGAAGCGGGATAGTACATTCTACTTCTGGAAAGCCGTACCGGTAAAGGAGGTGGCCGCTAATGGCTGATGGAATCAGGGATAAAGTTGCGATCCTCGGGATGGGCTGTTCAGTATTCGGTGAGCGGTGGGAGGATGATTCAAGCGACCTGTTGCTGGAAGCTTTTACGGAATGTCTTGAAGATGCGGGAATTGAGAAGAAAGATATTGAAGCAGCCTGGATCGGTAATCACATTGACGAGATCAGCATCGGCAAGGGTGGTTGCTATCTGGCAGGCGCCCTGCATCTGCCCTATATTCCGGTTACCAGGGTTGAAAACTTCTGCGCATCAGGTACCGAAGCTTTTCGGGGGGCCTGCTATGCTGTCGCCTCAGGAGCTTACGATATCGTCCTCGCTGCCGGGGTTGAAAAATTAAAGGATGTCGGTTACGGAGGATTGCCCGATTCGCCGATTTTTGGGCAGTTGGCCAGGCTGATCAGCCCTAACGCCACCGCCCCCGGGCTTTTTGCCCAGCTGGCTACCGCTTATGCGGCAAAGCATAATTTGCCGATGGAAATAATAAAGGATGCGATTACCCATATCTCCTGGAAGAGCCATCAGAACGGGGCTAAAAATCCGAAAGCGCACCTGCGCAAGGAGGTTTCGACCAGCCAGATCTGCGAATCGCCTTTTGTCGCCTATCCGCTGGGTCTTTTTGACTGCTGTGGAGTTAGCGACGGCTCGGCTATGGCCATTGTTACTACGCCGGAGATTGCTTCCCGGTTAAAGCCCAACCGCGACTTGGTTACCGTCAAGGCCCTGCAGATTTCCGTCAGCTCCGGCGAAGAACTGATTCACAACCGCTGGGACGGCAGCGGCCTGCTGACTACACAGCATGCTGCGCGCAAAGCATATACTGAAGCTGGTATCGCAAACCCACGTGAAGAACTGGGGATGATTGAAGTGCACGACTGCTTCTCAATCACCGAGATGGTAACTATGGAAGATTTGCAAATTTCACCTCCCGGTAAAGCCCCTGAGGATATCCTTAACGGGTTTTACGATCTCAACGGTCAGGTAGCATGCCAGCCGGACGGAGGCTTGAAGTGTTTCGGTCATCCAATTGGCGCTTCCGGTCTAAGAATGATTTATGAACTATACAACCAGCTGCTCCGACGCTGGCCCGAAGAAAGGTTGGTCAAAGATCCTAAGCTGGGTCTTACCCACAATTTGGGCGGAATACCGGCCCAGAATGTTAGTAGTATCTGTATTCTTGGGCTTGGCTAGCAGCGCTGTGGTTAAATTTCATCAAGATTCTTTTGAAGCGATCAGGATTTAAATGCCAAGGAATGAAAATAAGGGGTGGCAGAGGATCCCTGACGGGATAAACTGCCGCCTCTTTCTTGTTGGCAAGCCCAATTAGGTCTCAGTTTCGACAAAATGTAGCAGAGCAAGGCTAAAAAACTGATCACCATGTAGAAGGGAATAATAGCAGCTTAGAGAATAAGTTAGAGGGTTTGATTCTATAATCTTATGGATTTGCAAATCAGGGCGCCGGTTACTAATAGGAGGTGGTTTTGTTGGCTGACTTTACAGAACTGTTGAAAGAAAAGAATGTAACCTACAGGCCGGCGGGTTGCGGTAAGATCTATACCGATCCCGATGCCGACCGGGCACGGACCTATTTTCGCGATCAAAAACCGCGTAAAATGGTCGAAAAAACCACAACGGTTGGCGAGGCGGTCAAGAATTTAATCAACGACGGCGATTATATTGGGGTTGGAGGCTTCGGAGCCAACCGCATCCCGACCGCGGTGCTGCATGAGATGGTGCGCCAGGGGAAGAAAAATTTGGGCCTGGCCGGGCATACGGCAACTCACGACTTCCAGATATTGGTTGCCGGCAAATGCATCGACCGCTGCGATATCGCCTATGTTGTTGGCTTAGAAGCCCGCGGTCTCTCCAAGATTGGCCGTTTGGCTATTGAAAGCGGATCAATCGACACGACAGAGTGGACCAATGCCGCTTTAACCTGGAGGTATAAAGCAGCAGCGATGGGTTTAACGTTCATGCCGGTGCGCTGTATGCTGGGGACCGATACCCAGAAGTATAGCGCCTCAATGTCAATGGAATGTCCCTTTACGGGCATTAAGTATTTGGCGGTTCCCGCTCTCTATCCCGATGTGGGTATTATCCACGTGCACCGGGCTGATGTTTACGGCAACTGTCAGATTGACGGGATCATGGTGGCCGACAGCGACCTGGCCCGGGCTGCCAAAAAACTGATCATTACCACCGAAAGACTGGTACCCAACCTGGTTATCCGCCGTGAGCCGACTAAAACAGTAATCCCCTATTACCTGGTCGATGCCGTAATCGAAGTGCCCTTTGGCAGTTATCCGGGCAACATGGCTTACGAATATTTCAGTGATGAAGATCACTTACGCGACTGGCTAAAAGCGGAAAACGATCCCGAAGATCTAAACGCCTTTCTGCAGCGCTATATTTACGGGGTAAAAGATTTTAACGGCTACCTTGATCAGATCGGCGGTATGTCCCGCCTGCAGGAATTGAGATACCAGGAAAACCTGGTCGAAAAATAAGGATGAATGGGGCCAAAGGAGGTAATTTGAAGATGGAATATAACGACATGGAATTAATGATCTGCCTCGCTTCCCGTTATCTCGAAGATGACAGTATCGTAGTCGTGGGTACCGGCGCTCCCTGTGCGGCAGCGATGCTGGCCCAGAAGCTCTATTCCCCGCGGCTGATGATCATGTTTGAGGCAGGCGGCATCGGCCCGCTGCTGCCCTCGATGCCCATCTCCGTAGGAGATTCACGCACTTTTTACCGGGCGCTTGCTGCCAGCAGCATGCCGGAAATTATGGAAACCTGTCAGAGAGGTCTGGTCGACTATACTTTTCTTGGCGGGGCCCAGATAGACCAGTATGGTAATATCAACTCAACCATGATCGGCAAAGATTATAAAGCGCCTAAAGTGCGCTTACCCGGAAGCGGCGGAGCCAATGATTTAGGTTCGCTCTGCTGGAAAACAATGATGATCACCCCCCAGGACCAGCGACGTTTTACCGAAAAGATCGACTTTGTAACCACCCCGGGCTACCTGACCGGACCGGGGGCGAGGGAGGAGGCGGGTTTGCCTCCCGGCAGTGGTCCTTACAAAGTGATCACTAACCTTTGCGTGATCGGCTTTGACGATCTAACAAAAAGGATGAAGGTTGAGAGTATGCACCCTGGGATTACCAGGGAAAAAATTATTGAAAACACCGGATTCGAACTACTCTGGGCGGATAATGTAATGCTTAGCGAGCCGCCCAAAGACGACGAGCTGAATATTTTGCGCACCGAGGTCGATCCTTACCGTTATATCATCGGCCGGGGTTAATTTAAATAGACTTCAACAATGGAGGGATGTTTCGTGAGCGAAGCTGTGATAGTAAGCGCTGTCAGAACCGCAGTTGGCACATTTGGCGGTTCGCTTAAAGATGTCAGTTCTGTGGAACTCGGGGCGCTGGTAATCAGGTCAGCGTTGGAAAGAGCCGCACTAAAACCGGAGCAGGTTGATGAAGTAATCATGGGTTCGGTGCTCCAGGCCGGCCTTGGTCAGAACGTTGTCCGCCAGGCGGCTCTGAAGGCGGGGCTGCCTATTGAAGTGCCCTGCCTGACGATCAATAAAGTCTGCGGGTCTGGTTTAAAAAGTGTTACCCTTGCCGCTGCGAGCATTGCCGCCGGTGACGCTGATATTGTCGTAGCCGGTGGCACAGAGAATATGAGCGCTGCCCCGTACCTTTCAGCCGGCGCGCGCTGGGGACTCAGAATGGGCGACAGCACGATGACCGATTCTATGGTCAAAGATGGTCTCTGGTGTGCCTTTAACGACTATCACATGGGGATGACGGCCGAAAACTTAGCTGTCAAATACAATATCGGGCGCGAACAGCAGGATCAGTTTGCTCTTGAAAGCCAGCAAAAAGCCCATGCAGCAATCGAAAGCGGTCGTTTTAAAGATGAAATTGTTCCCGTGGCCGTGCCCCAGCGCAAGGGCGACCCGCTAATATTTGCCGTGGATGAACATCCGCGCCTGACCAGCATGGAAGCACTGGCCAAGCTGAAGCCGGCCTTTAAAAAAGACGGGACCGTAACAGCCGGCAACGCCTCCGGCATCAACGACAGCGCTGCTGCAGTGGTGGTGATGAGCGCTGAAAAAGCCAGGGAGCTGGGCATTAAACCTCTGGCCCTGGTCAAGAGTTATGCCTCCGCCGGTGTTGATCCGGCAATCATGGGTACCGGCCCCATACCAGCCAGCCAAAAGGCGCTGGCCAAAGCCGGTTGGTCGGTTTCCGATTTAGAGTTGATAGAAGCCAATGAAGCTTTTGC